>NZ_JACCQC010000037.1:0-64416 GCF_015712225.1 Burkholderia sp. 9775_39
CGAGATCGAAAGCGAGTCGGGTAAAAGGTGGAGCGGCTTCAGCGATGCAAACGGCTTTACTCAGCACATTTATACCGATGAACCAGAGTCTCTTTCTCTGACAGTGTACAAGGAGGTAGATGATGACAGCGACGAAGAAGCGTAAAACCGAGAAGCGTCACGTGAAGCACGCGTCGACGACCGGGACCGATCAGAAGTCGCTGGTGAAGGCAGTGGTACAGAACGACTCGGGCGAGTGGGTCCGGCCGTCAACGGGCGACAAGTTCGTGATCGACGAGACGCCAAAATTTCCGGAGATCACGTTCGAGATTAAGACCGAACAGCCTCCACCGTATCAATGGAAGTGGACGATTACATGGGACGCACAGGTGAGCGGACTACGGGAAAAGCCTCGCGGAAAGAAGCTCAAAACCTTCTCTGACACCGGTTCGTTCTCGATCAATGACAAAACGTGGGTGGCGGATCCGGGGGGGAAGATCTTGGGCGGGAAATTGGTCGTCGAGGTCACAGCGGGTACGGAGCAATTCCGACGCACCGTATTTATCGTGGGCACCAACCCGAGCAAGGACGCTGTCCTGGAGTTCCTGAAGACCCAGAAGGATGCCGTCGGCTTTGATCGTGTGATCAATCAGGAAAGTCACTTCAAGAATTTCATCAACGCGGATAACGAACCCGTCGTCGCATTCGACAACGGGTACGGCATGACGCAAATGACCAATCCAGCGCCCACCTACGAACAAGTGTGGAACTGGAAAGAGAACATCAAGGTCGGCATCAAGCTTTATCAAGAGAAGCAGGGGTATGCCAAGAACGACTTGGCTGGCCATCCATATACCGAAGACCAACTGATCCGGGCGACGTTCTCTCGATGGAACGGCAGTGTCTACTACCGGTGGGACGAATCATCGAAGGCATGGGTTCCCAATGGCACGATTATGTGCGATCCGGACACCAGCAACATTGGCTGGGATATGTCGAAAGATGCAAATAAGGGTAAGACTGTGGAAGAATTGCACAAGCGCGACAAGGACACTTACAAGAGTGGGAAGGCAGGTCGTTCCGATGAACACGCTTGGATCTATTCGGGTATCTGTTATGCAGACCACATGGCGAACAATTAAGAGGGTATTGTGTGGAGTGTTTGTCTGTGCTCTCAGCGTCGCCGCGCTTGCACAGACCCCGGCACCGCAGTTTGTACAGCTGAGCGCAGGACCCATTGTCCAGGAACATTCGCACCGGTTGGTGGTGACCGACGCGCGGCACGGCAAGTTGCGAACGCTCGAGGTTCCCGGCGCGATACGGCGTGCGTTGGTGTCGTCATCCAGCGTTGCATTTCCTGCGGCGCGGTCCAGCGTAATCGACGGCCATGAATTCATCATGGTGGTGGTCAATCAATCGTCTAGCGACAACCCAACGGGCTACTGCGGGGCCGGCGAGGAAGGAACGCTTTACGTACTACGCTTGGATGGCAAACGTGCAGAACTCGCCTACTCTACGCTGGTGCAGAGTTGCCTCAAGAATATCGACTTGTTTACCGATTCAGGGAACAAGTCTCCCTATCTTGCGATCGCGTGGACGGACGGCGGAGACGGCTTCTGGATTCACTGGGCGAATTACGCAAAACCAGAACCCGTTACTCGACGATATCGCTATGCGAATGGAAACTTCGTCGTCGATAGCGAGCTTCCTAAGTGACCGTGGATTTCTTCATCGCGCTCGACGGACGCGGGCGCCAGCCACCGACGCCGTTGAAGGACCTCAAGCCCACGGTTCTGCTCGTTCGCCCGGAGCAAGATCTTTGCTGGCGCGGCAGCGTATGGGTTCGCGGCGTCTTCGACGGGACGCATTGCATGCGCCTCACTGCCGTGGCCAACGGTACCCGTCTTGAGCAGACGGAGACGTTCTCCGGGTTGCTCGCCGGGCGATTGACCAAAGACGTGATCCAGGAAACGCGGCGTGAATTTCAGTTGATGAATACTGCGGTCAAGCGTCGCGCGGAAGCGAATCCGTCATGAGGCCGCATCGCCGATGCAGTCGACAACGGCAGTCGTGGGCCGACCATTTCGAGCCGATCGAGCTCGCTATCCAATTGGGCGCTGCATGACGATCAGATCGCCGGTAAGTCTCGGACTGTTCGCGCGTCGAATCTCCTCAAAGCCCTCGCGCTGCCAGAATGCGTGTGCACGAGGGTTGGTCGAGACGACTGCAAGTTGCGCGGCGCGATAGCCCCACTCGCCCGCCATCTCGATCAACAGCTTCAAAGCGGCCTTTCCATGGCCTCGGCCCTGCCTCGCTTCGGTGAGAAGCATCAGGCCAATCCATATGCAGTCGTCCGTCGGATACGAACGAATCACATCTGCGCAGCCGATCATCTCGCGTTCGGCAAAGAACCCGAAGACTGATTTTTGTGCTGCGTTCGTGCCCGCTGGCTTGCCGAAGAAGAAATCGTCGACGTCTTCCGGGGAGGGCGCGCGGCCTTCAACGAGTTCCGTGTACGACGGTGCTTCATTGAAGACGCGCAAGACGTTTGCGCAGTCGCTGGCGGATTCGCTGACAAGTGGGCGCGCTGTGAGCATCGGGTACTCGAGCGAAAGGGAAAGTTCGATTCTAAGCTGGCTCGTTCGGCAGTGGTGCGCTGCACCGTCGCCGCGAACGTCCGCTTTCGATGCGCGTCACGGACGGAGCCGCACCGATGGACGCAAGAGCCGAATGCCGGTCTCGGTCAAAACGGTGGCCGTGCAATCGTGGAGTAGTATGCCCCCATGCCCAGGTCATTGTCCGGCCTCTGCGGCTTCGTACAGCCGACTCATCCGTGACGGCGGCATTGATGGGAATGCATCATGTCAACCGAGTGGAAGCACCGCGTCAGACTGTTTGTCCAGCGCTTCTGGCAGCCGACCAGTGCGTGCATGACCTGCATGCCGGGGAGCTGGGGAAATATCACGAGCCTGCCCCACTGGACCATCGCATTTCATACGGGGCTGCTGACCGGGCTCCTGGCTGTACTTCTGACTTTCACGCCGGTGGGGAAACTCTATGCGCATCGATATGGCAATGCGCTGGTCGTTGGCGTCCTGACGACGTTGGGCGATGCGTACTCGCACACGAGTCATTACCGTATCCCCTATGTCGAGCACATCGTGACGGGTGCCATTTCAGGTCTATTGGCGCTTGCGGCCTCCTATCTCTTCGAAGATCGCGCGCGGCGCCTTCGTGCAGTGTGGGCTCGCGTTTCCGGACAGCTTATCCGCTGATTTTCCGGGCAACGTGCCGACAAGTGACCGTTGCGGGCCGGAAGGCGACGTCCACGGAAATCCACGAAGAACCTTTTTCATTGCACCGCATGTCGCAACTAACGGTCAGTTCCGCGCGCCGCCTTCCGACGGCGCGGCGGCGTCCCGCCCCGCGCGCCGTCGATGGATGACGACGATCAGCGTGCGGGCAGAGCGGCAACGCGTGACGCCGTGACCGCATCCGCGCGGAACCGGTCACGCGCCACCACATCACCGCATCACGCGCCGCCGAACGCGCGTCCCATCGGCTTCATCCGCATCCCGCGCGCGAGCCGGGTCCACGGCAGGTCCGCCGGGTCGGCCTGCATCGGCCCCGGCGCCTTGGCGACCAGCACCGCGTGCGCGATGTCCTGGAAATCGGCGCGGAAGTGCACCGAGCTCTTGTTGACGAGAATCTTCATCGCCTCCGGCTCGATTCCGCCCACCCGATACAGATTGCGATCGAGCATCTGCGCCTTGCCGGCGCTCACGACGATCCGCACGCCGTCGATCCGCAGGCACGCGACCGGCCCGACGTCGGCCTGCATGCCGTTCATCATCGGGCCGTCGTAGCGGCAAATGCCGTCGGACAGCGCGACGACCTCGAAGCGCGCGCGAAGCGGCTCGTCGCCGGGCACGCCCGAGCCGCCGAGCGACAGGTCGATGCGCGCGCCGGCTCCCGCGCGCCACGCCGCGGCCACCGCCGCCGGATCCCACAGCAGGCCGAGCGCCGCGTCCTGCGCGCCATGACGCAGCAGCGCGCGAAGCAGGCCCGTCGTATTCGAATCGCCGCCCGCGCCCGGGTTGTCCTGCGTGTCGGCGATCACGACCGGTTTGCTTGCGTCCGCCGCGAGCCGCATCGCCTCGCGCACGGCGTCGTCCGGCGACAGGAACGGCACCTGCCACTGCGCCTCGTCGGCCAGCATCGTGTCGTACAGCGTCTGTACGGCGGCCTCTACCGCGTCGGCGTCGCCATAGCCCCAGATGACCGGCCCGCATTCCGGGAAATCCGCGGCCGGGAAGCCCGGTGCGAACGACAGCGACACCACGCCGCCGGCTTCGAGCGCCGCAAGGCGCGCGTACATCGTGCAAGCGGGATCGAGCAGCGTGCACATCCCGTTGATCGGAATCAGGAACGGCAGCCGCCGCGCCGCGCGATGCAGCGGGCCGCGGCTCGCGAGCAGGCGTTCGAGCAGCGCGGCCGCGCGTGCGCCGGTTTCCGCCATGTCCACGTGCGGATACGTGCGAAAGGCGACCAGTGCGTCGGCGTGGCGCAGCATCAGGTCGGTCACGTTCGCGTGCAGATCGAGCGACGCGACCACCGGCACGTCCGGGCCGACCGCGGCGCGCACGCGCTCGAGCAGGGTGCCTTCGCCGTCGTCCGTGTGCTCGGCGACCATCGCGCCGTGCAGGTCCAGATACACCGCGTCGCAGTCGCCGCGTCGCGCCGCCTCGACGATCTCGCCGGCGATGCGTTCGAAGGCGTCCTCGGTGACGTGCGCCGACGGGCTCGCGCCGGCCCAGATCACCGGCAGCAAGCGCCAGCCGCGCCGCTCGGCCGCGTTGATGAAGCCGCCGGCCGGAATGTTGACGTCGCGTAGCGCGAGCACGTCGGCGCCGCGCACCAGCGCGGGAAATCCTTCGCCGCGTTCGAAGTTGGCATAGGCGGCCTTGGTGGGCGCGAAGGTATTGGTTTCATGCTGGAAACCGGCAACGAGAATGCGTCGGGTCATGTGTCTGAGTCCAGTAAAGCAGGTGGGTGTGCGGGGTCGATGGGGCGCTACGGTGCCGTCGCGGCACGCCGGTCAGCGCGCTGCGGCGGGCAGGCGGTTCATGATCAGCGCGACGGCGCCCGCGACCATCAGCGCGACGATCACGAGCAATCCCGCCTGCATGCTGCCGGTGGCGGTGCGGATCTCGCCGATCAGCGTCGGGCTGAGGAAGCCGCCGAACAGGCCGATCGTGTTGATGAGCGCGATGCCGCCGGCCGCCGCGTTGCCGGTCAGGTATTGCGACGGGATGGCCCAGAACACGGTGTAGGCCGCCCACAACAGCGCCGTGGCGATCGTCATGCAGACGAGCGAGATCGCGAGATTGCCGCCGGCCCAGGTCGCGGCGGCCAGCGCGGCCGCGCCGACGAGCGCCGACACCGCGCTGTGCCAGCGGCGTTCGCCGCGCCGGTCCGAGCGCCGGCCGATCACGAGCATCGCGCAGGCGGCGCCGATGTACGGAATCATCGAATAGAAGCCGATCTGCATCGTGTCGGTCACGCCGTTGGCCTTGAGGATCGACGGCAGCCAGAAGCTGACCGCGTAGATTCCGCAGATCATCGTGAAGTACGCGAACGCCAGCAGGTAGACGCGCGGGTCGCGCGCTGCCTGCCCGAACGCGTGGTGGCCGGCCGCGGGCGTCTGCAGCTCGGTGGCGAGCAGGCTTTTCTCGCGGTCGCTCAGCCACGTCGCATCGTCCGGGCGATCGGCCAGTACCTTCAGCACCAGCAGGCCGAGCACCGCGCACGGCAAGCCTTCCGCGACGAACATCCACTGCCAGCCGGCCAGCCCGTGCGCGCCGTCGAGGGCCGTCATCAGCCAGGTCGACAGCGGCGAGCCGACGATGCCGCCGATCGGCCCGGCCAGCATCACGACGGCCATCACGCCGGCCATGCGGCGCGGGCCGTACCAGTAGGTCAGGTAGAAGATCATGCCCGGCGCGAAGCCGGCCTCGAACACGCCGAGCAGAAAGCGCAGCACGTAGAACGACGTGGTGTCGTGCACGAACATCATCGCGGCGGACGTGAGCCCCCACAGCACCATGATCCGGCTGATGGTCTTGCGCGCGCCGATCCGGGGCAGCATCAGGTTGCTCGGAATCTCGAACAGCACGTAGCCGAGGAAGAAAATGCCCGCGCCGAGGCCGTAGGCCGCGTCGGAGAAGCCGAGCGCGCTTTGCATGTGAAGTTTCGCGAAGCCGATGTTGACGCGATCGAGATACGCGAACGTGTAGCAGAGCAACAGCAGCGGCAGCAGGCGCCAGTTCAGTTTGCGGTACAGCGCCTGTACTGGCGCGCTGTCGTGCGCGACCGGACGGCGGGAGGTTGGGACGGCGGACATGTCGCTCTCCAGTGGCGTAAGCGGGTTGCGGGACGGGTTCCGATTGCCGCATCGTCGAAGAGCCGAAAAAGCAGAGCAAGAGCAACTTAAGTGATCTAATGTTGCTCGACAGGCAACACTCGGGCAAACCGCCAGCAAACATCAGACAGACCGGACACGCCATGCGCGAACTCAACCAGCGCCGCTTGCGCTACTTCCACGAGGTGCTGACCCACGGCTCCATCCGCGGCGCGGCCGACAGCATCAATACCGCGCCGTCCGTGATCACGCGGCAGATTCGCCTGCTCGAGGAGGAAATCGGCGTCGAGCTGTTCGAACGGCAGGCGCGCGGCGTGCGGCCGACCGAGGCGGCCGCGCATCTGCTCGAATACTGGCGCGGTTGCCGCTCGCAGCAGGAATTGTTCGAGGAACGCCTGCAGGCGTTGCGGCGGCTGCAATCCGGCCAGGTGCGCATCGTCACCAGCGAAGGCTACGTCGACGTGCTGATGGACGAGGTGCTGACCGATTTCTGCATGCGTTACCCGAAGCTCGACGTGATCGTCGATGTGCTGCCCGTCAACAACGTGCTGCAGGAAGTGGCGGAGAGCCGCGCGCACATCGGGCTCGCGTACAACCCGCCGGCTCATCCGGAGATCGCGTATCTCGCCACGTCGTCGCAGCCGGTGGTGGCGCTCGTTCATGCCGGCCATCCGCTCGCGGTGCGGGGCGGCGCGGTGCGCGCGCACGAACTCGGCGAATATCCGCTCGCACTGATGCCGCCGGCGTTCGGCCTCGGTCAGGTCGCGCAGATGCTGGCGTATACCGAGAACCTGCCGATCCGTCCGACGCTGACGACCAACTCGCTCGCGGTGTTGCGCCATTTCGTGAAGCGCCACGAGGGGATTACGTTGATCGGCGCATTCGCCGCGTATCGCGAACTCGAGAGCGGCGAACTCGTCGCGCTGCCGATCGCGCATCCGTTGTTCGATTCCGCGAAAGCGCGCCTGCTCGTGAAGGCGGGGCGGCCGCTCGGCGTCGCGGCCGATACGTTGCTGAACTGCCTGCTGCACGACATGACGATGTTCGCGGGAGCGGCGACGCGTCGGGGCCCGACCGGGAAACGGCCGCGCGCGGCGAAGCGCGCGCGTTGACGGCGCTGTCGCCGGAGGCGACGCTCAGGCGTCGGCGCGTCGTGTGTCGTTGACAGGCCGTCCGCTGCCTTCCGCGATGCGATTTCCCGGCAAGCCGTCGCGCCGGGCTCCCGTTCCCTTTCCCGCCACCCGCCGAAACGACATCGGCGCGGCGCTTCATTCGTCGCGCCTACTCGGGTTACTCGGTACGCAATTTCTCGACAGTCCGCAATAAGTTGATATCTCGTCGCGGCACCGCTCACTACCATCCATCGATATCGAATCCACCCGATGGGCGGGCGGTTTGACGGAGCCACCTCGCGTGGCGTGAGTGTCGATGGAACGAAGCACGAGCATCGAGGCAGGACGCCGGCGGGCGTCGGCATGGATCGCGATCGCGTTGACGCTGCTGCTGGCGTACGGCGTCGCGAGGCATGTGTCGCGGGCATCGCCGGCGCTGCCGCAGCAACGGCATTTTTCCGTCGACGTGGACCGCGACCGGGCGCCGTGGGCGCGACCCGTGATCGCGATTCACGAAGGCATGCCGGTGCATATCGACGTGCATGCGCGGGAAACCGGCGTCCTGATGGCGCACGAAATACCGGGGGCGTTGGCGGCATGCGCGTCCGGCAGCACGCAGTCGCTGGATATTGTCCCGGTCGGCATCACCGGGCGTTTCTCGCTGCATTTCCACAGCCGGACCGGTGACACGATCGAGGTCGCCGTGATCGAAATCTATCCGGGGCCGTGACCGCAGCGCATTTTCACCACGACAAACAAGACGGAAGGAGACAACGATGCAATCACCGATTCGCGCAGCGTTCGCGCTGTCGCTCTGCATGTTCGTGCTGACCGGCTGCGGCGGAGAAGCCGATGACACGCCGGCGGCCACGCCCGGCGTGTCCGTGGCCGACTATGTCGTGCCGCGGGCGCCGAGCTGCAGCCCGGGCGATACGCCCGAGACCGCGCTGCAGGGGCAGGTGCCGGCCGCACTTCGACAGGCCGGCTTCGGTGGCTTCAACTGCAACCTCAAGCGCGTGAGCCAGGTTCAGGGCGAAGGCGCGTCGTGGTCGGCCGCCACGTATACCGACAGGAAAGGCCAGACCTGCTTCTATCACGCGACGATGGGCGCGAACGCGCTGTTCAACAATCCCGATGCGCCGCCGCGCGTGAACCCGGGCGTGCCGGTGATCGACATCACCAACCCGGCGCGGCCGGTGCGGGTGAGCTCGCTGACGTCCACGTCGATGATCGATCCGTGGGAGTCGCTGCGCGTGAACGTCGCGCGCGGGATCCTCGCCGCCGACAACGGCCTGGGCGGCGGTGGCGGCCCGGAGATCGACCTGTACGACATTGCTTCGGATTGCACACGGCCGCAGTTGCTGGCGAGCGTGCCGGTCGGCACGGGCGCGGACGGCGGTATCGTACCGACCACCCGGTCGCTCGGCCACGAAGGCGGATTTTCACCCGACGGGCTGACCTATTACGTCGGCGGCGCCTTCACGAAAAGCTACTACGCGATCGACCTTACCGTGCCGACCCGACCGAAGATGATTTCCGCGATCGGCCTGCCGGATCTGGGCATGGGCAGCTTTTCGCACGGCCTGTCGGTGAGCCAGGACGGAACGCGGGCGTACTTCGTCGCGTCGGGGAACGGCGGTGCGGCCGTCGGCATGAGTGCGCCGCCGCTGAACGACGCGAACGCGACCGGCGACAACGGCTTTTTCGTCGTCGATACCAGCGAAGTGCAGAGCCGGCGTCCCAACGCGCGGATGCACCGGATCGCGACCGTGCCGGTGCGGAACGGGAGCGTCGCGCAACATACGATCTCGTTCGCCGTGGCGGGCAAACCGTATCTGATCGAAGTCGACGAGGGCGGGGGCGGCGGGCTCCAGGATCCGGGCGCAACGGCGGTCAAAGCCGCATGCAATGCCGGTGTGGCGCCGTTCCCGATGGGGCACATCTACGACATGTCCAACGAAGCTGCGCCGCGGCTGGTGTCGGAGCTCCGGCTCGAAACGCACGCGATCGCGAACTGCAGCCAGGTCATTCCCGATATCACCGGCCTGACCACATTCACGTACGGCGCGCACTACTGCAGCGTCGACAACCGGCAGAACGCGACCGCGCTCGCGTGCAGTTACTTCAACTCCGGCATTCGCGTCTTCGACATTCGCGATCCGTCGAAGCCGAAGGAGATCGCGTACTACAACCCGGCTTCGGTGAAGTCGCCCGGCGCGGGCTCGGCGCATCTGATGTTCGGTCAGTACCGTGCGGGCGGGCCGGACTGGTGTGCGTCGCGTCTCGATTTCGATTTCGATCGCCACCTGCTGACCACCGCATGCCAGGACAACGGCATGCTCGTGTTGTCGTTCGAGAACGACAGTTGGCCGTTCCCCGAAAGCACGAAGGCGACGGAGATCGGCAATTGATGCGCTTTCGCCGTGACCTGCTGGTTTGCGCGATTGCGCTCGCGATGCCGCTGACGTGTGCCGGTTTCGAGGCCGACGTGCACTTCGGCCTCACGCTTTGGCTGGCACGGCAGGCCGGCTTCGCGCCGCGCGACGCCGAGGCCATTGCGCTCGCGGATCAACGCATCGATGCAGGATCGATCGAGTACATGACATCGCCGTTGCAGTACGCGTGCCTGTCGCGCTTTGTCCCCGATGCGCTCGATGCGCAGGCCCGACACTATCCGGGCGCGCCCAGCGTACCGGTCGATGCGCAGGCAAGAGCCGTAGTGCCCGGTGGGCCGGCTGCGCTCGCGCCCGTCGACGCGGCGCTCGGCAAGGCCGGCGGCGGCAAGGCCGCATTCATGCTCGGCGAATTCGGCCGCGCGCTCCATGGCTGGCAGGATTCGTGGGCGCATCGCGGTGTGCCGTCCGTTCCGGACTGGAGCCGCGACGGCATCGCGTGCGATGCCGGTCTGGCGATGGCGGCGCCGCTCGATCGACACACATCGTCTAGCCACGCGGCCGAGCTGACCTGGCGTCGGGTCGCCGATGTGGAAGCGATGGCGCAGGCGACCTACCTTCAGATGATCCGGTATCCGGCTATCGATGGAGCGGCGCGGCAGGCGGCACCCTGGGATCAAGTCCGGCAACGGCTTCCCGACTTCGTCGCTGCGCGAACGAAGCGCGCGAAGTCGGACTGGTTCGTCGCGAACGGCATCGCGGATACGTCGTTTCTCGACGGTATCAGCCTGCCCGACGGGCCTGCGTGGAAAACCGTCCGATGGCATGGGCGGCGCGACCTGCCCGCGCCGCTGCCGTCGGCGATGCAAGCTGGCGTCGACAAGGACATCGTCGATTTCTACACACGCTTTCTCAGCGACTGGGTCACGACGTCGCCGGTCGACAAGCGCTGGCTGCCCGCGATTTCGGTCGAGCGCGGGCAGAAGCCTGACGATGCGTTGGTCAACGCGCTGGTTGGATGGAGACTGAGGGATCACGGCGCTTATCTGGCCGTCGAGGGGTTACCGCATTCGGCGACGCATTCGCTCGCACCTGCGCGCAATCGCACGTCGTTCGAGGTGTTCAGGTCATTGAACGACGCCGTGCTGCCGCTGATCGTCGAAGGCGAGAAGCCGTCCCCCGTCCTGCCTTTCGTGGTGTTTGCGCTACCGTGGTCGAGCGCCGGCCACCCGCGCGCCGTTGCACTCGTCAAACTGCTCGACGCACCGTACGACACCGTGGGGATCGTGTCGGAGAAGCGCAATGGAATCGGCTGGAAGGTGACGGGATGGGTCTCGTCGGCCGACTACTGATCGGGAAGACGTCGAAATGCGTGACGATATCGTGCATCAATCGGCGCGGGCGAGCGGCCAGTTCGAAGGTGTCGCATTGCACGGAAAGGGATGGCTGACCTTCGGGCTCGCATGGATTGTCTTGTGCACGCCAACCGGCGCGAGCGCCCACGCATGGAATATCCCGTACTACCTTCCGGTGCCGTTGTGGCTGTATGCGTATGCCGCAACGGGCACGCTGATGGTGTCCTTCATGATCCTTGCGTTTGCGTCGGGCATGCGCGCACCCGAGCCGGGAAGGCGATCCGAAACCTGGACGAAAGCGCTGCGAATCCCGGTTCCGCTCGTGAACGCCGCGCAAATCGCGAGTGCGGTATTCGTCGCGCTCCTGGTCGTGGCCGGCCTCGCGGGAACCACGAATCCGTTCCTGAACTTGGCGATGCCGGGCTTCTGGATCTGGTTCTATCTGGGCGCTTTGTATGTCAGCGCGATATTGGGTGACGTCTATGCATTCACCAATCCGTTTGCGCTTCTGTTGCGAATCGCCGTGCGCTGTTTCCCCGTCCTGGAGCGCGGGCGCTATCGTTATCCCGAACATCTCGCCTCGTGGCCCGCGTTGGGCGGCTATATCGCGCTCATCGCGCTGGAACTGTTCGGCGCGGGGCGCCCCCGAGACGTCGGCCTGTTCCTCGTCGCGTATGCCGCGTATGCGCTGATTGGTGCGTTCTGCTTCGGGCGCGAGCGCTGGCTCGCCCACGGCGATACGTTCGGCGTGCTGTGCAGGCTATGCGCGAAGCTGTCGCCGCTGAAATGGCGTGGGGCAGCGCGTCGTCACGTGATCGTGGAATCGAGAAAGCCGGTCGCGGACATGTCGCGCGACGGGCCGGCGGATACCAGCGTCATCGCCGTTCTGTCGTTCATGCTGTCGTCGACGGCCTACGACGGCTTGCGCGATACGGCTACGTGGCACGCATTCTTCTGGCGCAGCATCTATCCGCACGTCGTCGATCTGTTTCCGTCGCTCGGCCGGCACTACGCTTTTTCAGCGGACATCCTGCTGATCTGGCAATGGCTGGCGTTCGCGATCATCGGCATCGCGTATTACCTGGTGTTCCGGGGCTGCTGCACGCTCGGCGCGATCAGTTCGCGTTCGTCGTCGGGCGGAGCGTCGTTCTCGCGGCAGTTCTGTCTGATACTGCTGCCGATCGCGTTCTTCTACAACGTCTGCCATTACTTCACGCTGTTCTGGGATCAGGGGCGGCAGATCTTCCGGCTCGCGTCCGATCCGCTCGGCCTCGGGTGGAATCTGCTGCCGGTGGCGGCCGCGGCCGATCAGATGTCGGCGGCCCAGACGCTCATCGACGTCGGATACATCTGGCATGCGCAGGTGCTCCTGATTCTCGCCGGGCACGTCGTGAGCGTGATGCTCACGCATGCGATTGCCGTCCGGAGCGGCCGTCCGGCCGCAACGGCGACCGTCGGCCAGTTGCCGCTGCTGGTGCTGACGATCGCATTGACGATCAGCGGCCTGTGGATTCTGTCGCTTCCGCTGGCGTAGCGGTCGCGGCGCGCGGCTTGAGTGCGGAGGGCGACACGCCCCACCGCTTGCGGAATGTCGCCGAAAAGTGGCTCGCCGACGAGAAGCCGCAGTCGATCGCGGCTTCCGTCACGCCGTATGCCCCGCGCTCGATCAGGCGGCGGGCGGCTTGAAGGCGGTTCTCGATGATGTACTGGTGCGGCGTCAGTCCGTTGGCCTTTCTGAAGCTCCGGATGAACGAATAGAGATCGCCCGGGTAGCCGACCGCATCGGCCACCATCATCAGCGTCAGCGGGCCGCGGAAATGGTCCCTGATGTACTCACCGGCCTTGCGCATCATGCCGGCATGCGCATATTGCTTCGCCTGCGGCCGAGCTTCCAGGTGCAGCATGCGGTGCAGCGCGGCTGAGCCGAGCGCTTCCGCATAGGTCGGGCCCTGCGGCATCCCCGCGACGGCGTCTTCATGGAGGCTGCGGACGATCTGTGTGAGCAGGTCGTCGATCACGTCCATCCGGAGCGCGGCCGACGCGAACCAGACGTCGCTTTGCAGCCCTGTCCGCGACAGCCATGACGGTTCGAAGTGGACGCTGATCCACTCGATTTCATCGGACCATCGGCCGGAAAACGAGAAGCCGGGCGGAACATAAGCCAGCGGTCCGCGGATGCGGGTCGGTGCCCACCGGCCGGTGTTCGTTCGCAGCTCGAGTGTCGTGGGCGCCTGCAGATACATGCCCAGGATCGGGCCGGTCGTCTCCAGATCGACGATTTCCGTGGCGCCAGCGATGTAGTGCTCGATCGAGACCGCGGCGAACGATGGTGCGACGGGCTGCCTTTTCCACTTGTGCGGCGGATGCCAACTGACGCGGCTTCCGTTCGGCGCAATCGCGCAGACGTCCCTCATGGCTGGCCGGCTGATCACGCGTTCTCCTTTCGTCTGATCTGGCGAGCGGTTCCCGAGATGCGATTCGATGCCTCGATGGCATCGCGCAAGCGAACCCACTGTAGGCCGCGATACTTACTCGATGCTTACCTGGCGGCGTGTGTGAGCCAGGGCCGCAACCGTCAGGAATTGCCGGCGGCAGCCCGCAGCGCCCGCACCAGCTCGCTCGCCGCCTTGCCGAGCCCCGTATGTTTCAGCCGCCGCAAATACACGGGCAGCGGCAACCCGTTGCGGATGTTCGCGAACACGAGCGGCGCGAGTCCGCCATCGGCCACGTACCGGCCGATGATCGATTCCGGCAAATTCGCCCAGCCATGACCGGCCTTCACGAGCGCGATCGCGGTGGCCATGTCGGTCACCTTCCACGTGCGGTTGCCGATCAGCGGCCGCACGTCGGTGAGTGGCCGCTCCGGATCGGCGATCACGATCTGCCGAAATCCCGACAATCGCTCGATCGCTTCCGGATGCGTGGCTTCGGCAATCGCAGGATGGTCGGGCGCGGCGACCGCGATCAGCGTCTCGGTCCACAGCGCGTGAATCTGTTCCTGCGGATGCAGATCGAGCCCGCCGTACGCGACGCAAAGATCGACGGCGCCGCGATGCAGCGCATCGACGATCGCATCCTGCGGCGCCGTGACGACGCTGACCGCGAGCGCCGGATATTGCGCCGCGACGGCCGTCAGCGCGCGTGCAACCGGCGCACCGTCGATTTCGGCCGCGAGCCCGAGCCGCAGCGTGTCCTCGACGCCTTCGGACAAGTGCTGCGCATGCGCGCGCAGCGCATGCAGCCGTTCGGCGATCGCGCGCGCGTCGGGCAGCAGCGCGGCCATCGCGGCGGTCGGCGTCGGCTCGCGCGTGCCGCGATCGAACAGCACGAGGTCGAGTTCGGCCTCGAGGTTCGCGATCGCCATGCTGACTGCCGACGGCGTACGGCCGAGCGCACGCGCGGCCGCCGAGAACGAGCCTTTGTCGATGACGGTCAGCAGCATGTCGATGTGATCGCTGGTCAGCATGGTCGGCCGTCTCCTGTCAGAAAAATTGAAAGGACCTGACTTTGGCGGACGACGTGCCCGCGGTAGTCTCGCCACCTGGTTCGATATGAAGGTGGTCGGTCATGCAAGGATGGAAGAGACGCATAGTCTACGTCGTGATGTTCGAGGTGCTCGGCATCCTCGTCGCGTCGTCGGTGCTCGGCATGTTGAGCGGCGCGAGCGCGGCGACGAGCGGGCTGCTCGGCGTGATGATCTCGACGACGGGCGTCATCGTCAATTTTCTGTACAACCTCGGCTTCGAGGCGTGGGAGCGGCGGCGCGCGGAAACGACGCGCACCGTCGGGCGGCGCGTCGTGCATGCGATCGGGTTCCAGATCGCGCTCGTGACGTTCCTGATTCCGCTGATCGCGTGGTGGCTCGACGTGTCGCTGCTGCAGGCGTTCCTGTACGACGCGGTGCTGATCGTGTTCTTCCCGATCTTCACGTTCACGTACAACTGGGCGTTCGACAGCGTGTTCGGGTTGCCGGACGCGGTGACGCGCAAGGCGGCGCCGGTGGCATGACGCAGAGGGATGCGAAACGATTCGATGCGGGCAGTACGCGTCGTGTCGTTTCGGTAGCAGGCCGTGCGACGACGGCAGCGAAGACGGGCGGCGCGCCTGCCGCCCGCGACGTTACGCGCCGACGAACTCGTGCACGTAACGGTTGAACACCGCGGGGCTCGCCGCGTTCATTCCGTGCGATGCGCCCGCGACGGTCTGCCGTTGCGCATCGCCGATCCACTGCGACAGCGTGTCGACGTTGTGACGGAACATCTTCGGGCTGCGCTGGCCGTCGATCAGCAGCGTGCGGCATGCGATGTCGCCGGCCGTGTGCTGCGAATACGCGGGCAGCGGGTCGCGCAGCTGCTTCGGCAGCGTGCTCGCATTGTCGATCGCCATCGTGCGAAAGCGCGCCGTGCTCTTCTTCCATGCGCCGGGCAGGCTCACGGAATCGACGAACATCTCGAGACCGGCTTCGACGTCGCCTTGCCCGATCAGGTTCACGGCCTTCGTGCGCAGCGCGAGGGCGGCGGCCGGCAGCGCGGCTTCGCGCACGCCGGGCTGCTGGAGCGGGCCGCCCGGATCGGCGAGCGTCAGCGACTCGACGAGGTGCGGATGCTGGCGCGCGACGTTGAACGCGACGCTGCCGCCGCGCGAATGGCCGACCAGGTGCACGGGGCCGAGATCGAGCGCATCGATGAATTCGGCGAGCTCGTCGACGTGGTTCTGCCAGCTGAACTCGTCCTGAATGCCTGCTTCGACGGCCGGCCAGTAATGGCTGAGGCTCGGCGCGATGCAGCGGTAGTGGGCCGACAGCGCCGCGAGCTGCGGATCCCAGTAGCGGTAGTCGCACAGCGAGCCGTGCACGAACACCATCGGCGCACCGCTGCCCCGCTCGACATACGGCAGGCTGATGCCTGACGAAAGCGTCGCAAATTGCAGGTCGGGGTTCGCGAGCACGGACGGCTCGATTCGCATGTTCATGGCTGAAAGGCTCAAAGGTGCGTCAACACGACGCAACTATGCATCACGGCGACCTGCAAGGAAAACGCATAATTTTCATCGTGACGATCAATTTTTTTGATGGCACAGCCGAAAACCCCTGTCGGAGCGTGGTCATGTACCGAAGCCTTCAATCGTCTGACGATTCGTTTCGCCGATGAAAGGGCGTGCCGCGGGCTGCGCGCACGCGCCCTGGCATCGGAACGGGGAAGGGGGCGCGTCAGCGCACGCTCAACGCGGGCGCGGTCTGAAGCTCGACGGGGAGGTCGTTGTCGGTGGCGAACTGCATCGCGAAATCGAATGCGTCCGCGCAGACGGCGCGCAATTCGTCGGACACGAACAGGCATTTGACGCCGCCGTCGACGACCGGCATCGCGAGCCGCGACAGCGCGCACGGATAGCCGGGCCGCCGTTCGCCGACGAACAGCGTGATGACGCCCGCGAGGCGCTCGGGCCAGTCGCTCGGGCGGAAGGTTTTCTGCGCGCGCGTGACGCCGCGGATCAAATGGCCGGCGATGCGGCCGTGGTCGGTGATGTCGATGCGATCCATGCTGGGGTGCGTGTCCTCGTGCGCGTCATTCGCCGCCGTCGGCCGCGGCGTCGCCGCGCGCGGGAATCCGGAGGTTGCGCAGCTTGTGATAGAGCGTTTTCTTCGGCATGCCGAGCGCCTCGCTCGCGTCCGCGACGTTGCCGTGGTGACGCCGCAGCATGTCCTCGATCAGCATCCGCTCGAAATACGCGAGCTGCTCCGCGAGCGTGCTGCCGGCCGTCGGCGTGCCGCCGGACGACAGCAGGCTGTCGCCGGTCAGCCCGAGCACGAAGCGGTCGGCCACGTTCTGCAGCTCGCGCACGTTGCCGGGCCACGCGTGCGTCATCAGTTCGGATACCTGCGCGGCGGTGACGACCGGCGCCGGCTGCCCGAAGCGCCGCGCGGCCGCGAGCACGAAATGCTCGAACAGCAGCGGCACGTCCTCGCGCCGTTCGCGCAGCGGCGGCAGCTCGATCTGCGCGACGTTGAGGCGATACAGCAGATCCGCGCGAAAACGTCCGTCGGCCGCGAGTTCGGCGAGATCCGCCTTCGACGCGGCCACCACGCGGCAGTCGACCGGAATCAGGTCGTTCGCGCCGAGCCGCTCGACCACGCGTTCCTGCAGCACGCGCAGCATCTTGATCTGCAGCGCGATCGGCATCGTCTCGATCTCGTCGAGGAACAGCGTGCCGCCGTCCGCCCACTCGATCTTGCCGATGCGCTTCTTGATCGCGCCGGTGAACGCGCCGGCCTCGTGGCCGAACAGCTCGCTCTCGAACACCTGCTCGGGCAGGCCGCCGCAGTTCAGCGCGACGAAATGCGCGTCGCGGCGGCCGCCGAAGTCGTGCAGGCTGCGCGCGATCAACTCCTTGCCGGTGCCCGTCTCGCCGGTGATCAGCACCGACACCGACGTATCGGCGAGGCGCAGGATCTTCTTGCGCACGTCGGCCATCGCGGGCGACTTGCCGAGCACGAACGCCTCGATGCCCTGCCAGTTGTTCAGCGCCGCGCGCAGCCCCTGCACCTCGAGCGTCAGGCGGCGCTTCTCGACCGCGCGCGCGACGCGGCCGGCGATCACGTCCGACGAAAACGGCTTCTCGATGAAGTCGTACGCGCCGACCTGCATCGCGCCGACGGCCGTCGAGATGTCCGCGTGGCCGCTGATCAGCACGACCGGGATCTGCGCGTCGATGGCCATCACGCGGTCGAGCAGCTGCAGCCCGTCGATGCCGGGCATCCGCACGTCCGACACGATCACCACCGGCGCGCCGGGCGCGACGTGCGCGAGCGCGTCGGCGGCGGACGCGAACGCGTCGACCGGGAACCCGGCGAGCGCGACGGCCTGCTCGACGCCGATCCGGACGTTTTCATCGTCCTCGACGACCAGCACCCGAATCTCATCTTCCATGCTCTGTCCTCTGTTGCGGCGTCGCCGCCGCGAATTCGATGGTGAACTGCGCGCCGCCTTCGTCGCGGTTCGTCGCGGTGATCCTCGCGCCGAACGCCTCGACGATGCGCGACGTGATCGCGAGGCCGAGCCCGAGGCCCTGGCCGCGCGGCTTGGTCGTGACGAACGGCTCGAACAGGTGCGGCAGCACGTCGGGCGCGATGCCCGCGCCGCTGTCGGTCACCGTCAGGCGCACGCGACCGGCGTCGTCCGCCTCGTCCGCGTCGTCCGCTTCGACCGCTTCGACCGCCTCGATGACGATGCGGCGCACCGGCGCGTCGTGCACCGCGTCGAGCGCGTTGCCGAGCAGGTTCACGATCACCTGCTGCAACTGGCTCGATTCGGCCGAGACCGTCGTGCCGGGCGCGATGTTCACGTCGAGCCGTACGCCTTCGTCGCGAATGCGCGCATCGTAGATGAGCCGCGCATGCGCGACGGCCTCGTTCAGCGATACCGCGACGCGCTCGACGTCGGGCTTGCGCGCGAAGGTCTTCAGCTCGCCGGTGAGCACGGCCATGCCGTCGACCAGCTTGCCGACCCGCTCGAGATTCGCGAGCGCCGGCGCCGGCTGGCCGCGCTCGAAGAACGTGCGCGCGTTGTCGCACAGCGTGCGGATCGCGACGAGCGGCTGGTTCAGCTCGTGCGTGAGGCCGGCGGCCATCTGCCCGAGCACCGCGAGCTTGCCCGCGTGCACGACTTCCTGCTGCGACGCGCGCAGCCGCTGCTCGGTGCGTTCGCGCTCGTCGATCTCGCGCTGCATCCGCTCGTTCGCGGCCGTCAGCGCGGCGGTGCGTTGCGCGACGGTCAGTTCGAGCCGGTCGTTCGCGCGGCGCAGCGCATCCTGCGCGTTCAGCCGCGCGAGGATCGCCCGGCGGCGCTGGATCGCATAGCCGACCAGCAGCGCGACGATCAGGAACGCGCCGGTGACGAACACGAACGCCGTCTGCTGCTGGCGTCGCGCGCCCGCGATGTCGAGCAGCACCATCAGCGAATCGCCGGCCTGCGGCGCGGGGCGCGACATCACGAGATAGCGCGTGGTGCGGCCGGCGTGGCGCGGATCGGGGAAGGTGCCGAACCACGCGGCCGAGCTGCGATCGCCGATGCGGCGATAGGGCAGCGCGTCGACGGTGCGGCCCGCGTACTGGCGCGACGCTTGGATGTCGCGCTGCTGCTGCGCGGTGATCGGGCGCAGCGCGGTGAATTTCCACGCGGGCTCGGTCGAGATCACGACCACGCCGTTGCTGTCGACGACCATCGCGGCGACGCCCGGCGCGCGCCATGCCGATTCGAGCGGATCGACGCTGATCTTCACGGCGGCGACGCCGATCGGTACGCCGTCGCTGCGCACCGCGCTCGCGAAGTAGACGCCCGGCACGCCGGTGTTGGTGCCGATGCCGAAGAAGCGGCCGCTGCCGCGCGCGAGCGCGTCCTTGAAGTACGGCCGGTACGACACGTTGGTGCCGACGAAGCTGATCGTCTCGTTCCAGTTGCTCGCGGCGATCACGTCGCCTTGCAGGTCGATCACGTCGACCGCGCCGCTGCCCGCGTCGCGGTTCACGGCTTCGAGGTAGGTGTTCACCGCATGCACGCGCTCGGGCGCATCGTCCGGCGCGGCTTTCAGCATCGCGCGCACGCCGTCCTGCCGCGCGACCAGGCCGGGCAGGATCTCGAAGCGGCCGAGCTCGCTTTTCAGGCTCGACGCATACAGGTCGAGCCGGTGCGCGCCGGCTTCCTCGAGCGCGTCGATCGCGCGTTCCCACGCGAAGTCGACGGCCGCGCCGGCCACGCCGACATACAGCACCGCGGCCGATGCCCAGCCCCACCACGGGATTCCCTTGAAGCTCTTCTGCACGTTCGCCCTCATCGAAGCCCGCTATCGGCGTGAACCGGCCCTGGCCGCGTTGAACGACGCGCGCCGCGCACCGGCCAAGGCCTGCGGCGGCGCGTGCGAGGCAGCCGGCGCGACGGGGCGCGCGGCCGCGCGTTATCCGAAGTGCGCGACCAGGATCAGCGTCACCGTGACGACGATCGCGCCGCCGATGCGGGTGGCGATCTGCGCGAACGGCATCAGCTGCATCCGGTTCGCGGCGGTCAGGATCGCGACGTCGCCGGTGCCGCCTTGCCCGCTGTGGCAGGCGTTCACGATTGCGGTGTCGATAGGGTACATCTTCAGCAGGCGGCCGACCACGAAACCGGTGCCCATCAACGTCGCGACGGTCGACACGATCGTGACCACGTTGACGAGCGTGAACGCGGCGGTCAGCTTGTCCCACGGCGTCATCGCGACGCCGATCGCGAACAGCAGCGGATACGTGACGGCGGTCGAGAAGAACTTGTAGACGACGAACGCGCCTTCCTGCAGCGGCGGCGACACCGCACGCGCGAGCTTCACCAGCACCGCGAGGAACAGCATCGCGACCGGCGCGGGCAGGCCGAACAGCTTGTGCGCCATCAGGCCGACGAGGTACAGCGTGATCGCGGTGATGCCGGCGCCCGCGATGTGCGTGACGTCGACGTGGCCGCGGATCTCTTCGCTTTCCGGCGTCATGTCGCCGCTTTCGCCGACCTGCAGGCGACCGTTGCCGGTCAGGTGCGGCAGGCGCTTGCCGAGCATGTCGAGCGCGCCCGACAGGATGATCGCGGTCAGGCTGCCGAGCATCACCGGCGGCAGCACCATCGCGAACATCTCGCCCTGCGGCAGGTGCATCAGTTCCGAATAGCCGATCGACAGCGGAATCGCGCCTTCGCCGACGCCGCCCGCCATGATCGGCACGACGATGTACAGCAGCGTGTGGCGCGCGCCGAGGCCGAGCGCGGTGCCGACCGCCGTGCCGACGATCGCCGCGGCGACCGACCCGGCCGCGAGCGGAATGAAGATCTTCACGAAGCCCTGGATCAGCACGCGGCGGTCCATGCTCAGGATGCTGCCGACGATGATCGACGCGATGAACAGGTACAGGAAGTTGGTCGACTTCGTGAACTCGACGGTGAGGTTCAGCACCGGCTTCGGCAGCACGTGGTAGTACGTGAGCGCCGACGGCACGAAGGTCGCGAAGATCGCGGCCGCGCCGATGTTGCGCAAGAGCGGCAGGCGCTTGCCGAGTTCGGCGCAGGTGAAGCCGAAGAACGCGAGCACGGCGATCGCCATCGAAATCTCGCCGGGCACCTTGCCCGTGACCGCGAAGCCGACGATCAGCCCGAACAGGATCACGTAGACCGGCAGCGGGATGATGCCGATGCGGATTTCCATCAGCTTCCACCAGCCTTCCGGCCAGAAGCGTTCGCGCGTGGCGGGACCGGCCGCGGCAAGCGGCTCCGGATGGGACGGGGTTTGGATAGAGGTCTGCAAGACGTGTCTCCTGATGTTTGGAATGCCTGCATCGCTTCGCGGCATCGTGTGCCGTCTATTACGCAACCCCCGTGCCAGCATGACGGTCTGCCGGAATATTTTTAATGCATTGATTCATAAGGGATTTGTTTCGTCTGCGGAAAGGGTTTTCCGGGCAAGCTGGCCGAGATTTCGGAATCGGCGCGGCGCTCAGGCCGAGATTTCGGCCTGGCGGCGGTCGGGGTGCGCGGCCAGGCCGCCGCCCGCCGTACCGCCGGCCATATCGCCGCGCGCGATTTTCTTCGCACAATCGCTTCGTAGACCGCCTTCCCGCCGCTCTCTATCATCGGCTGATCCTTTTCCGATGCGATGACGACTGTCCGGAGAACGCCCGCGCGTTCGCCGCGGTGTCGCTCATCCGTCGATACCGTCTTTGGACAGGAGAGTGGTTTCCATGCTGCATCCCGTTTTTTCCGCCCGCTTTTCCGCCGGCCGCCTGGCCCGCCTGCTGACGGCCGCGCTGCTCGGCGTCGTGCTGCTGAACGGCGCGCGCGCCGACACCGCGCCGCTGAAGGTCGGCATCTCGACCAGCCCGCAGATCGAGGCGCTGAAGATCGCCGCGAAGGAGGCGAAGGAGCAGGGGCTCGACGTGAAGATCGTCGAATTCACCGACTGGAATACGCCGAACGCGGCGCTCGCGAACAAGGACATCGACGTCAACTACTTCCAGCACATCCCGTTTCTCGAGAACGCGAAGAAGCAGGGCGGCTACAACTTCATCTCGATCGCGCCCGGCACGATCATGAAGATCGGCCTCTATTCGAAGAAGGTGAAGAGCTTCGCCGAGCTGAAGGACGGCGCGCGCGTCGCGATCGCGAACGATCCGGTCAACGGCGGCCGCGGGCTGTTGCTGCTGCAGCGCGCGGGGCTCATCACGCTGAAGCCGGGCGCCGACTACCGCGCGACCACGCACGACATCGTCGCCAACCCGAAGCACCTGAAGATCATCCCGCTCGAAGCGTCGCAGCTCGCGCGTTCGCTCGACGACGTCGATCTCGCGCAGGGTTACCCGAGCTTCATCAAGCTCGCCGGCACGACCGACCCGAACAGCGCGCTGCTGTTCGACGGCACCGAGAACAAGAACTTCGCGATCCAGTGGGTCGTGCGGCCCGAGAGCGCGAACGATCCGCGCATCCGCAAGTTCATCGCGATCTACCAGCACTCGCCGGCGGTGCGCCGTGCGCTCGACAACGCGTTCGGCTCGCTGTACGCGATCGCGTGGTGACGGAGGCGGCATGACGACGGCGAACCGCAAGAAGATCCTGCTCAACGCGTTCAACATGAACTGCGTCGGGCACATCAATCACGGGCTGTGGACGCATCCGCGCGACCGCTCCGCGCATTACACCGATCTCGACTACTGGGCCGATCTCGCGAGGACGCTGGAGCGCGGCAAGTTCGACGGGATCTTTCTCGCGGACATCGTCGGCGTGTACGACGTGTTCGGCGGCGGGCCCGACGCCGCGCTGCGCGAATCGGTGCAGGTGCCCGTCAACGATCCGCTCTTGCTCGTGCCGGCGATGGCGCAGGTCACGCGGCATCTCGGCTTCGGCGTGACCGCGAACCTGACCTACGAGCCGCCGTACCTGTTCGCGCGCCGCATGTCGACGCTCGATCATCTGACGAAAGGGCGCGTGGGCTGGAACATCGTCACCGGCTACCTCGACAGCGCCGCGCGCGGGATGGGCCTCGCGCAGCAGATCGGCCACGACGACCGCTACGAGCGCGCCGACGACTACATGGACGTCGTCTACAAGCTATGGGAACAGAGCTGGGACGACGATGCGGTGATCCGCGACGCGCAGGCGCGCGTGTTCGCGCAGCCGGGCAAGGTGCGGCGCGTGAAGCACGACGGGCCGTTCTATTCGGTCGATGCGATTCACCTGAGCGAACCGTCGCTGCAGCGCACGCCGGTGCTGTACCAGGCCGGCTCGTCCGCGCGCGGCGTCGAGTTCGCGGGGCGCCACGCGGAATGCGTGTTCGTGAACGGGCAGAGCAAGGCGGCCGCACGCGCGGCGGCGCTCGACATCCGCGCGGCCGCCGCGCGGCAGGGGCGCGACCCGGCGTCGATCAGGATCTTTGCCGGCGTGAGCGTCGTGACGGCCGAGACCGAATTGCTCGCCCGCGAGAAATTCGACGAGTACCGGCGCTACGCGAGCCCGGAAGCCGGCCTCGCGCATTTCGCGAGCTCGACCGGCATCGACTTCTCGAAGTACGGCCTCGACGAGCCGATCTCGTACGTGAAGACCGATTCGATCCAGTCGGCCGTCGACGCGATCTCGAAGAAGAGCACGACCGGCACGTGGACCGTGCGCCGCATGCTCGAGCAGATGTCGCTCGGCGGCCGCTATGCGCCGATCGTCGGCTCGCCGTCGCAGGTCGCGGACGAGCTGCAGTCGTGGATCGACGAGACCGGCATCGACGGCTTCAACCTGACGCGCACCGTGATGCCCGAGTCGTTCGAGGATTTCGTCGACTGGGTCGTGCCCGAGCTGCAGAACCGCGGCGTCTACAAGGAAGACTACGATCCCGCGCCGACGTTGCGCGAGAAGCTGTTCGGCGCGGGGCCGCGCCTGCCCGCGTGGCATACCGGTGCGCAGCACCGGCCGGCGGCCGCAGCCGAACCCGCGCACCCCGCGCATGCCTGAACGTGACGGAGCGAAGCGATGACGCAATTGTTCGATACGCTGGGTTTCATCGAGGCATCGGCCGTGCGCGCCGGTACCGGTGCCGATGCAGCGGCACATGAGGAAGCCGTGACGCCGGCCGGCGGCGCGGCCGTGTCGCTGGAACAGGTCGGCAAGGTATTCGCGACACCGCGCGGCCACGCCGCCGCGCTGCGCGACGTGACGCTCGACGTGCGGCGCGGCGAGGTGTTCGGGATCATCGGCCGCAGCGGCGCGGGCAAGTCGACGTTGCTGCGCCTCCTGAACGGCCTCGAGCGGCCGAGTTCGGGCCGCGTGCGCGTGCAGGGCGTCGACGTCGGCGCGCTCGACGAGGATGGCCTCGTCGCGTTGCGTCGTCGCACCGGCATGGTGTTCCAGCATTTCAACCTGCTGTCCGCGAAGACGGTGTTCGAGAACGTCGCACTGCCGCTGAAGATCGCCGGCGTGCCGAAGGCCGAGCGCGTGCGCAAGGTCGAGGCGCTGCTCGAGCTCGTCGGGCTCGCCGCGAAGCGCGACGCGTATCCGGCGAGCCTGTCGGGCGGGCAGAAGCAGCGCGTCGGCATCGCGCGGGCGCTGGTGCACGATCCCGAAGTGCTGCTGTGCGACGAAGCGACGTCGGCGCTCGATCCGGAAACCACGCAATCGATCCTCGCGCTGCTCGCCGACATCAACCGTCGTCTCGGGCTGACGATCGTGCTGATCACGCACGAGATGGAGGTGATCCGCGCGGTGTGCGACACGGTCGCGGTGATCGAGCAAGGCGAAGTCGTCGAAACCGGCCCGGTGTGGCGCGTGTTCGGCGATCCGCGCCACGGCGCAACGCGTGCGCTGCTGAGCACGCTGCAGCACGACTTGCCGGCCGAGCTGGCCGCGCGGGTGCGGCCGCTGCCCGAACAGGCCGCGCTGCCCGACGGCGCACAGATCGTGCTCGACGTCCGCTATACGGGCGAGAGCGGCGGCGAGCCGGATGTCGGTGCGCTCGCGGCGGCGCTCGGCGGCTCCGTGCGGTTCCTGCACGGCGGCATCGAACGCATCCAGGGGCACGCGCAGGGGCGGCTCGTGATCGCCGCGACGCCGCGGGCGGACGACGCCGGCCCGGCGGCGCGCGGCGGTGCGGTCGCCGCGCTGCTCGAACGCGCGCGCCGCCATGCGAATCACGCGGAGGTACTCGGCTATGTTTGACCTCTGGTGGCCCGAACTGCTCGACGCGATCCGCGACACGCTGTCGATGGTCGCCGCATCGGCGGCGATCGCGGCGCTGATCGGCATTCCGCTCGCGGTGATCCTCGTGACCACCGCGCCCGGCGGCATCTACGCGCGGCGCGGCGTGAACGCGGTGCTCGGCGCGCTCGTCAACGTGTTCCGCTCGACGCCGTTCATCATCCTGCTGGTCGCGCTGCTGCCGTTCACGCGCGTGCTGATCGGCACGACGATCGGCGTGTGGGCGGCCGTCGTGCCGCTGTCGATCGCCGCGATCCCGTTCTTCGCGCGGATCGCCGAGGTGAGCCTGCGCGAAGTCGATCGCGGGCTGATCGAGGCCGCGCTCGCGATGGGCGCGAAGCGCCGCCACATCGTGTGGCACGTGCTGCTGCCCGAAGCGTTGCCCGGCATGCTCGGCGGCTTCACGATCACCGTCGTCGCGCTGATCGGCTCGACCGCGATGGCGGGCGCCGTCGGCGCGGGCGGGCTCGGCGATCTCGCGATCCGCTACGGCTATCAACGTTTCGACACCACCGTCATGGCGACCGTGATCGTGATCCTGATCGCGCTCGTCTCGGCCGTGCAAATCACGGGCGACCGCCTGGTCCGACGCGTGACCCGGCGCACCTGAGCGACGCCACGAGCGTCCGCTCGCTTCATTCCTGATCCTGAGAGAAAAATCATGACCTTGCCCATCGGCGCACCGCGCGAATGGAACGGACAATTCGAGGAAGCGCTGTTTCTGGAGGTGGCGCGACGCCATCGTCCGGACTTCCCCGACAAGCTGGCGACCCCGCCGCGCGAGCCGCGCGACGGCGACGAACTGGCCGCCGTCGGCGACTACTACACGAAGATGGCATCGCACGACCTGTTCATCGTGCAGGTCGTCGCGAAGGCGATCGACACGCTGTTCCGCGACGATCCGCATTTCCAGTTGATCCTGTCGCGCCAGTTGGGCGACGACGGCGCGCACGCGGTGATCGGCCGCGAACGCGTGACCGCGCTCACCGGGCGCGATCCGCTGCCGGAAGTCGACCGGCTGGTCGCCGCGCATTGGGCACGCATCGGCGACATCGCGGTGCGCGACGTCGCGGGCTTTCTCGCGTTCGAATGGCATTACGAGCTGCACATCCTCGCGAAGCTGTGGATCCAGCGCAAGACCGGCCGCATCGGCGACAGTGCGATGCGCGAGCACGGCGAGAACCGGATCCGGCCGGACGAGGAGTGGCATCGCGTGCAGATCGTCCAGTGGTGGTTCGACACGCTGCAGGCGCTGCCGGTCGCCGAGCGCGACGCACTGATCGATCGCGTGATCGCGGCCGACGAGGAAACCCAGGCGCGGCTCGACGGCTATTTGCACGACGAGTACGCGCATACCGCACTGGTGTTCGGCGCGGATATCGCCGAATATCGTGCGATCTACGACGACTGGCGGCGCGAGATCCTGTCGCGGCTGACCGGCCGCCAGCTCGGCGCGCTCGTCCCGCTGTCGGGCGAAACCGTTGAACAGGAAGCTGTCGCATGAACGATCCCCGCGGCCCGGCGACGCTGGCGCCGGATACCGATGCACCGGCCGTCGACCGCGCTGGGCTGGCGCGCGCGATCGACGCGTTGCGCGTGAGCGCCGCCGAGCGCGACCGCGCGGGCGGTCACGCCGCCCAGGAAAAGCAGTGGCTCGCCGACGCGGGTTTGCTGACGCTCGCGGTCCCGCGGGCGTTCGGCGGCCAGGAGGCGGCGTGGCCCGCGATCTACGACGTGATCCGGCAGGTCGCGCGGGTCGACAGCGCGCTCGCGCATCTCGTCGGGTTCCAGTGCCTGCAGGTGGTGAGCGTCGACGTGTGGGGCAACGCCGCGCAGCGCGAGCGCTACCTGCGCGGCACGGTCGACGGGCGCTGGTGGTGGGGCAACGCGGTCAATCCGCTCGACACGCGGCTCGTGGCCACGGCGACGCCCGACGGCGGCTACCGGCTCGACGGCGTGAAGGGCTTCTGTTCCGGCACGCGCGGCTCGCAGCGGATGACGGTATCCGCGCACGATCCGGCCATCGGCCGCACCGTGTTCGGCGTGGTGCCGACCGATCGGGCCGGGATCACCGTCAACGAAGACTGGGATCCGGTCGGCCAGCGCCAGACCGACAGCGGCAGCGTGCGCTTCGACGGCGTGACGCTCGCGGCCGACGAGGTGCTGCATCGGTCGGAAGCGCCACCGACGCCACGCGCGACGCTGCGCACGCTCGTGTCGCAGCTCGTGCTGACGAACCTGTTCGTCGGTCTCGCGGAAGGTGCGCTGGCCGAGGCGCGCGACTACGTGCGGCAGCATGGCCGCCCGTGGATTCACTCGGACGTCGAGCGGGCCGAGGACGATCCGTACACGCTGCAGCGCTTCGGCGACATGCGCGTGCGTGCGGTCGCCGCGGCGGCGCTGGCCGATCGCGCGGCCCACGCGTTGCAGCACGCGTGGGCGCGGCAGGATGCGCTGACGGCCGACGAACGCGCCGAAGTCGCACTCGCGGTGTCGGAAGCGAAGATCGTCGCGCAGCGCGCGGCGCTCGACAACGGCGAGGCGCTGTTCGACGCATGCGGCGCGCGCGCGACGGCCGCGTCGCTCGGCCTCGACCGCTTCTGGCGGAACGCCCGCACGCATACGCTGCACGATCCGCTCGACTACCGGCTGCGCGACGTGGGCCGGTTCGCGCTGACCGACGCATTGCCGCCGGCGTCGCTCTATACGTAATACGCAGCGGGGCGCTGCCGGCACGGCCCCGCGTACCGCGGCCTTCGTGCCGCCCTCGCTGTCGCCGCATCGATGAGCCGGGCTGCTGGACGCCGGGAATGATATGTTATATCGTATCGATACAATATATCATTTCCTTCTCAACGTCCTGTTCCGGAATCGCCCGATGAGCCCCGCCCTTCACCCGTCCACGCGGCTTCCCGTGACCGTCCTGTCCGGCTTTCTCGGCGCCGGCAAGACGACGCTGCTCAACCACATCCTCAACAATCGCGAGGGCCGGCGCGTCGCGGTCATCGTCAACGACATGTCGGAGGTCAACATCGACGCCGCGCTCGTGCGCGACGGCGGCGCGGGGCTGTCGCGCACCGACGAGAAGCTGGTCGAGATGAGCAACGGCTGCATTTGCTGCACGCTGCGCGAGGATCTGCTGATCGAGGTCGACCGGCTCGCGCGCGAAGGGCGCTTCGATCAGCTCGTGATCGAATCGACCGGCATCTCGGAGCCGCTGCCGGTGGCCGAGACGTTCACGTTCGAAGGCGAGGACGGCCGCAGCCTCGGCGAAGTCGCGCGGCTCGACACGATGGTGACGGTGGTCGACGCGTTCAATTTCCTGCGCGATTACGCGTCGCGCGACAGCCTGCAAGCGCGTGGCGAATCGATGGGCGACGAGGACGCGCGCACGGTCGTCGATCTGCTGATCGACCAGATCGAGTTCTGCGACGTGCTCGTGATCAACAAGATCGACCTGATCGACGGCAGCGCGCGCGAACGGTTGGTCGCGCTGCTGCGCGGGCTGAACCCGCGTGCGCGGATCGAGATCGCCGAATTCGGCAAGGTGCCGCTCGAACGTGTGCTCGACACCGGCCTGTTCGACTTCGACGCGGCGTCGCGCGCGCCGGGCTGGCTGCAGGAACTGCGCGGCACGCACACGCCGGAGACCGACGAGTACGGGATCCGCAGTTTCGTCTATCGCGCGCGGCGGCCGTTCCATCCGCAGCGCTTCTTCGATCTCGTCGAAAGCGAATGGCCGGGCGTCGTCCGCTCGAAGGGGTTCTTCTGGCTGGCCACGCATCCGGCCGTCGCCGGTTCGTGGTCGCAGGCGGGCGCGGTCGCGCGGCACGGGCCGGCCGGCCACTGGTGGGCGGCCGTGCCGCCCGAGCGTTGGCCGCAGGACCCGGAAGCCGTCGCGCAGATCCGCGCGCGCTGGGACGAGCATGTCGGCGACGCCCGGCAGGAACTCGTGCTGATCGGCATGGACATGGACGAGCCGGCGTTGCGCGCGCGCTTCGACGCGTGTCTGCTGACCGACGCCGAGATGGCGACCGGCCCCGAACACTGGACCACGTGGAACAACCCGTTTCGCGACTGGCCCTGACCTGAACGCGCGCTTCCTGCATCGATCCGGATGGAGAAGGCGCTCCACCGGATGTCAAGCATGAACGCAGCGCTTCCCGATATTTCCCTGACCGATGTCGCGCCGGGGCACCGCCCGCTGGAATGGGTCGGCATGCAGGGCATCGACCTGCCCGTCGTCGTGGCGGAGCCCGGCTGCCGGCGCGACGTGCATGCGCGTGCCGACGTGCAGGTCGATCTGCCTGCGCCGCAGGTGAAAGGCATTCACATGTCGCGGCTGTACTGGCTGCTCGACTGGCTGGCCGACGGCGAAGCGCTGTCGCCGGCCGGCCTGCAGCGTGTGCTGCGCGCGATGGTCGACAGCCACCGCGACTGCGATACGCGCAGCGCACGCGTGCGGCTGCACTTCGACCTGCTGGCCCGCCGCACGGCGCTCGTGACCGACGGGCTGAGCGGCTGGAAGGCCTATCCGGTGCGGGTCGACGCGACGCTGGCCGGCGACGCATTCGCGTTGCGCGCGCAGGTGACGGTCGTCTATTCGTCGACGTGCCCGTGTTCGGCCGCGCTGTCGCGGCACTGGATCGAACAGGCGTTCCTGACGGCGTTCGGCCGCGAGGATCGCGTGGACCCGGCAGCGGTCGCCGCATGGCTGAAACAGCATGCGACGGCCGCCACGCCGCACAGCCAGCGCAGCGAAGCCGTCGTCAGCGTGGCGCTGCCCGCCGATGGCGCGACGCTGGGGCTGATCGGCCTGATCGATCGCGTCGAGCAGGCGCTCGGCACGCCGGTGCAGACGGCCGTCAAGCGTGCGGACGAGCAGGCGTTCGCGGTGCTGAACGGCGGCAACCTGATGTTCGTCGAGGATGCCGCGCGCCGCGTGCAGGCGGCGCTGGAAGGCCATCATGCGGGCCCGCGCGTGCGCGTGCGCCATCTCGAAAGCCTGCATCCGCACGATGCGGTGGCGTGGGCCGCTCCGCTGCGCGAGGGGGGCGACGCATGCTGATCCGCAAGCTGTTCCGCTTCGAGAATGCGCACGTCGTGCGCGGCTGCAGCACGCGGCGCTGCTCGCATTCGATCCATGGTCATTCGTACCGTGTCGAGTTGCTGCTCGAAGCGCATGCGCTGGACCACGGGCAGATGATCTACGACTTCGGGCTGCTCAAGGGCGACGTGCGCGACCTGATCGACGCGTTCGACCATGCGGTGACGCTGTGGTCGGACGACGATCCGCGCTATGTCGAAAGCATGCGCCGGCATTCGGAGCGCTGGGTGCTGCTGCCGGTGTCGCCGAGCGCCGAGCAGTTCTCGCGCGTGCTGTTCCGGCTCGTCGATGCCGCGCTGTCGGGCACGCCGATGTCGAACGGCGAAGCCGACGTGCGACTGCATTCGGTGATCGTTCACGAGACCGAGACCGGCTACGCGCAGTGCTTCCGCGACGACGCATTCAACCCGCGCATGGGCCGCATCGATCTCGACGCGATCGTGTTCGCGCCGGCCATCGTCGCGCAGTGGCGCGATCCGGGCCTGTTCGAGCGGCTCAAGCGCAGTCATGTCCTTTCCAGGCAGGAATCCTGATGATCCGAAAGAACCCGCGCGGCGATCTGCCGACGATTCATCCGAACGCGTTCGTCGACCCGACCGCCATCCTGTGCGGGCACGTGATCGTCGAGGAGAACGTGTTCATCGGCCCGTACGCGGTGATCCGTGCCGACGAAACGGATGCCGACGGCCAGATCGCGCCGATCGTGATCGGCGCGCATTCGAACATCCAGGACGGCGTCGTGATCCACTCGAAATCGGGTGCGAGCGTGACGATCGGCCGGCACACGTCGATCGCGCATCGCGCGATCGTCCACGGGCCGTGCAAGGTCGGCGACGGCGTGTTCGTCGGCTTCAACAGCGTGCTGTTCAACTGCACGATCGACGACGGCTGCGTGGTGCGCTACAACGCGGTCGTCGACGGCTGCCACCTGCCGCCGGGCTTCTACGTGCGCTCGACCGAACGCATCGGGCCGGAAACGGACCTCGCCGCGCTGCCGCAGGTGACGGCCGACGCGAGCGATTTCTCCGAGGACGTCGCGCGCACGAACAATGCGCTGGTGCTCGGTTACAAGCACATCCAGAACGAGTTCTGACGCATGGACGCGCGGCTGCGACAGGAAGCGGGCGACCGATCGAAGCTGCGGCACGCCGATCTGCTGGTGCACGGCGGCACGGTGATGACGCCCGGCGGCGCCGAGCGGATCGACGTCGCATGCGCGGATGGCCGCGTCGTCGCGCTGGGCGCGTTGCACGGCGCGTGGAGCGCCGACGTACTGCTCGATGCGCGCGGCTTGCACGTGTTGCCGGGCGTGGTCGACAGCCAGGTGCATTTCCGCGAACCGGGGCTCACGCACAAGGAGACCCTCGAGGCCGGCATGCGCGGCGCGGTGCTCGGCGGCGTCACGACGATCTTCGAGATGCCCAATACGCATCCGCTGACGCTGGACGAGCAGGATCTGGGCGCCAAGCTCGATCTCGCGCGCGGCCGTGCGTGGTGCGACTACGCGTTCTACATCGGCGGCTCGGCCGTGAATGCCGAACGGCTGCCGGTGCTCGAACGGTTGCCCGGCTGCGCGGGGGTGAAGGTCTTCATGGGCAGTTCGTTCGGCGATCTGCTGGCCGACGACGAAACCGTGCTGCGCCGGATCCTGCGCAACGGCCGGCGGCGCATGGCCGTGCATGCGGAGGACGGGGCGCGGCTGCGCGAGCGCAAGGCGATCGCGGAAGCGAGCGGCGACGTGCGTGACCATCCGCGCTGGCGCGACGCGGAAAGCGCGCTGGCCGCGACGCGGCGCATCGTCGGGCTGGCTGCCGAGACGGGCCGCCGGCTGCATGTGCTGCACGTGTCCACGGCGGACGAAATGGCGCTGCTCGCACGGCACCGGCGGCGCGTGACGGTCGAAGTCACGCCGCATCACCTGAGCCTGCATGCACCGGATTGCTACGAGCGACTCGGCACGTTCGCGCAGATGAATCCGCCCGTGCGCGAACGGCATCATCGGGATGCGCTGTGGCAGGCGGTTCGCGACGGCGTGGTCGACGTGATCGGCAGCGATCACGCGCCGCATACGCGCGACGAAAAGCGCCGCCCGTATCCGCAGTCGCCGAGCGGGATGACCGGCGTGCAGACGCTGCTGCCGTTGATGCTCGATCACGTGCAGGCCGGCCGCCTGAGCCTCGAACGGCTGGTCGACCTGACGAGCGCCGGGCCGGCGCGCGTTTTCGGCATCGAGGGGAAGGGACGCATTGCGGTGGGCTACGACGCCGATTTCAGCATCGTCGACCTGCGCGCGCGACGGGTCATTCGCGACGCATGGATCGCGAGCGTGAGCGGGTGGACGCCGTACGACGGCTGTGCGGTCACGGGGTGGCCCGTGCATACGGTCGTGCGCGGGCAGGTCGTCGTGCGGGACGAGGCGCTGAACGGGCAGCCGGCGGGGGAGGCCGTGACGTTTCTCGACACCTAGATCGGCAACCGCACCGTCTGCTTGATGCGCTTCAGCGGGATCTCGGTTTCGACGTTGCGCACGCCTTCGATCTGCGTGAGCGTTTCCATCTGAAAGCGCTGATAGTCGTCGAGATTCTTCGCGATCACGCGCAGCAGATAGTCGTAGCTGCCGGCCATCAGGTGGCACTCGAGCACTTCGGGCGCCTGTTCCATCTCGCGCGCGAAGCGTTCGACCGTCGTCTTGTCCTGGCGCTCCAGCGTGACGCGCACGAATGCCGTGAAGCGCAGCTCGACGGCTGCCGGGTTCAGCAACGCGACGTAGGCGTCGATCACGCCCTGTTCCTCGAGCAGGTGAACGCGGCGCAGGCACGGCGTGGGCGACAGTCCCGCCTGTTGCGCGATGTCGGCGTTCGTCTGGTTCGAATTCTGCTGCAACGCACGCAGAATGCGTCGGTCGATTGCATCCAGTTTGATTGGCATGTTTGGCTACCGAAAACCTCAAGATTGGAGAATAACTCCAAATCAACAGCCGGAAGTAGCCGGTTTTGCAACCAATCTCCACGGGAAATTGCCGATAATCTGACGACTGCCCGGCCTCCGGAGCGCGCGATCCCCGCGCGCCGCGGCGCCGCTTTCAGGAGTTTCCAGATGCCGCACGTCGCCTGGTTGCCGTTCATGGCCACCTCCCTTCTGATCATTCTGACGCCCGGCCAGGACATGGTCCTCGTGATGTCGCGCACGCTGTCCGGCGGCACGCGCGCGGGCCTCGTGACCGCCGCGGGTGTCAGCGTCGGGCTGCTCGTGCATACGATGCTCGCGACGCTCGGGCTGGGCGCCCTTCTTCAGGCCTCCGAATGGCTGTTCACGGCGCTGAAGATGGTGGGCGCGCTATACCTGCTGTACCTCGGCATCACGCTGTTGCGCTCGACGGGCGAATTGACGCTCGCGGGCCACGGCAATGCGCCGGCATCGCGGCTGCGGACGTTCGCGCAAGGCGCGCTGTCCAATGTATCCAATCCGAAGGTCGCGCTTTTCTATCTGGCGTTCCTGCCGCAATTCGTGCCGGCCGGCGTCCCCCATCCGATGCTGTCGCTGTTCGTGCTGGGTGCGACGTTTGCCGGGCTGACGTTTCTCGTCAAGGGGCCGGTCGCGTTGTTCGCCGGCCTGCTGTCGGCATCGATCCGCCGCAACCCGCGCATCCTGACGCGCATGCATCGCGTCAGCGGGGTAGTCTTGCTCGCGCTGGGCGTGAAGCTGGCGCTCGAACGCCGCTGAGCGCGGCCGCGGCACCGGCGCGCCTGCCGGCTACTCCGCCGGCAACGCATCCGCCAGCGCTCGCATCGCCTCCGCCGTTTCCGGATTCGCCGGAAAGAACGCCTCGATCGCGAGTTCCGACAGCGTCACGTCGACCGGCGTGCCGAATACCGTCGTCGTACTGAAGAACGTCAGCTCGCCGCTCGCCGTGCGCAGCCGCAGCGGCACGGCGATCTCCGCGAAATCGGTGCGTGTGTGCGCATCGTCGGGCTGGCCGGCCGGTGCCGGATACGCGGCGAGCTCGTCGCGCAGCGCATGCAGCGTACGGTCGCCGCTCGCATCGATCTGCCGCTGCAACCGATGCAGGATGTGCGCGCGCCATTCGTGCCAGTTGGCGATCTGCGACGCGAGGCCGTCCGGATGCAGGCTCAGTCGCAGCACGTTGACGGGCGGCTGCAGCAGCGCCGGATCGGCCTGCGCGACCAGCGCGCCGAGCATCCGGTTCGCGGCGAGCAGCGTCCAGTGGCGGTCCACCGCGAGCGCCGGATAAGGCTCGTGCCCGCGCAACACGGCTTCGACCGCATGACGCGCGGCATCCAGTTGCGGGTCCGAAAACGGCCGTTCGCGAAACAGCGGCGCGAAGCCGGCCGCGACGAGCAGCGCGTTGCGTTCGCGCAGCGGCACGTCGAGGCGTTCGGCGAGATGCAGCACCATCTCGCGGCTCGGCTGCGCGCGGCCCGATTCGACGAAGCTCAGGTGGCGCGCGGAGACTTCCGCATCGAGCGCGAGCGCCATCTGGCTCAGGCGCCGGCGTTGCCGCCACGTGCGCAGCAGCGGGCCGATGCCGGACGCGCGGCCGGCGGACGGGGAGGGCGAATGGAGCGTGGCGGTCGAGTTCATGGAGCGAATGATAGGCAATCTCGCGCCGCTTCGGCATTACCTGCGAGGTAAGCGCCGCGTGCCGCCGCGGTCGCGCGCAGTCGCTGCGTTACCATAGCCCCCGTGCCACCTGAGAGGCGGCGCCGGACCCGCGACCACAACGCATGGGCCGGACGCCGCGCATATCGACAACAAGGCATTCCAGGGGAATCCAACAATGAAAAAACTTGCCGTCCGGCTCGCCTGCGTGGCGACGCTCGCACTCGCCGCGACCAGCGGCCACGCGCAGACCGAAGCCGCGCAGGTGGAAATGAGGGCCGCCGCCGCGGCCGCCAACGAAGCGGTCGTGAAAGGCCCGACCGACATCGACGTGAAACACGAAGCCGTGCTGAAGCTGAAGGCCGGCGAATCGTTCGTGCCGGCCGCCGAAGCCGGCCGCTACCTGCGCTCGATGGGCAACGCGATCGACGAAGCGAAACTGGTCGGCCTCGTGCTGCCCGACGATCCGGACGCCGACTGGATCTCGGTCGTGTCGTTCGAGCCGAGCGGCTACATCCGCGACGACGACGCGAAGGACTGGAAGCCCGACGAACTGCTGAAAAGCCTGCAGGCCGGCACCGAGGAAAACAACCCGGCGCGCAAGGCGCGCGGCCTGCCCGAAACCGAGGTGGTCGGCTGGGCGAAGGCGCCCGCGTACGACGCGGCCACGCACCGGCTCGTGTGGTCGGCGATCATCCGCGACAAGGGCGCGGCGCCGAATGCCGCGAACGACGGCGTGAACTACCGGACGCTCGTGCTCGGCCGCGACGGCTACCTGTCGCTGACGATGGCGTCGACGCTCGCCGACCTGCCGAAGTACAAGGCGTCGGCCGACGAACTGCTGTCGAACATCCGTTTCAACGACGGCAAGCGCTATGCCGACTTCAACCAGTCGACCGACCACGTCGCCGAGTACGGGCTCGCGGCGCTGATCGTCGGCGTCGGCGCGAAGAAGCTCGGCCTGCTCGCGCTGATCGGCGCATTCGCGGTGAAGTTCTTCAAGATCGGCGCGGTCGCGCTGCTGGCCGGCGGCGCGGCGCTCAAGCGTTTCTTCGGGCGCAAGCCGAAGGCGGCCGCGGCCCCGGCCATCGCGGATGCATCCGACGCCGCCGCCACGGAGCGCAACGAATGACGAAGCTGTTGCTGCTGATCTTCGGCGGCCTGAAGCTCGGCAAGGTGCTCGTATCGGCGGGCACGATGCTCGCGTCGATCGCGGTCTACGCGCTGTTCTACGGCTGGCGCTTCGCGGCCGGTTTCGTCGCGTTGCTGCTGGTGCACGAAGCCGGCCACTACGTCGCCGCGCAGCGGCGCGGGCTCGACGTCGGGCTGCCGACCTTCATCCCGTTCGTCGGCGCGTGGATCCAGTTGAAGGACATGCCGCACGACGCGGAAACGGAGGCCTACGTCGGCCTCGCCGGGCCGTTCGTCGGCACCCTCGGCGCGCTGGCCTGCTACGCGGCCGCGCGCCACACCGACAGCAACCTGCTGCTCGCGCTGTCGTACACGGGTTTCTTCCTCAATCTGTTCAACATGATTCCGCTGTCGCCGTTCGACGGCGGGCGGATCACCGCGGTGCTGTCGCCGCGCATCTGGTTCGCCGGCGTGCCGGTGCTGATCGCGCTGTTCGTGTATCGGCCGAGCCCGCTGCTGATCGTGATGGCGATCCTCGCGCTGCCGCAACTGAAGCGCGCGTGGCGCTACGATCCCGACGCGCCGGAGAACCGCATGTACTACGCGACGTCGATCGAGACGAAGACGACCTACGCGCTTTGCTACGTCGGTCTGCTCGCGTTCCTCGCGTTGATGACGTCCGGCGTGCACGACATGCTGCGCGCCGTGCACGCGTCGACCTGACGTCGCTCCGATGTAAAAAAACGGCGGCCGCGCATGAAGCGGCCGCCGTTTTTCAAAGGTCGAACCTCACGCGTCGCGATGACGCAGTTCGACGCGCTTGATCTCCTTCACGATCACGAGATAGCTGAACACGGTGACGAGCGCGTTCAGTCCGACGAACACGAGCGCGCCGTTGAACGAGCCGCTCGCGCCGACGAGGTAGCCGATCGCGATCGGCGCGACGATGCCCGCCGTGTTGCCGAACATGTTGAACAGGCTGCCCGACAGGCCGATCGCTTCCTTCGGCGCGGTATCCGCGACGACGGCCCAGCCGAGCGAGCCGATCCCCTTGCCGAAGAACGACACGGCCATCAGCATGATGACCAGCGCTTCGCTGTCGACGTAGTTGCAGCCGATGATGACCATCGACAGCAGCATCCCGCCGACGATCGGGATCTTGCGCGCGAGCGTCAGCGAAACGCCGCGGCGGATCAGCGCGTCCGACAGCATCCCGCCGAGCACGCCGCCGAGGAACCCGCAGATCGCCGGCAGCGACGTCATGAAGCCGGCCTTCAGCAGCGACATCCCGCGCGCCTGCACGAGGTAGATCGGAAACCACGTGAGGAAGAAGTACGTGAGCACGTTCACGCAGTACTGGCCGACGTACACGCCGATCAGCATCCGGTTCGACAGCAGCTGGCGCACGTAGTACCAGCCCGCCACGCGGCTGCCTTCGGACGCGCCGCCGCTACCGCGCGTGGTGGACCGCACGAGGCCGCCGCCCTGCTCGATATGGTCGAGCTCCGCCCGGTTCACGGCCGGATGGTCGGCCGGGTCCTTCACGACGCGCAGCCACAGGAATGCGAGCGCGATGCCGGCCAGGCCGAGCCACAGGTACACCTGATGCCAGCCGTACGCATGCGTGAGCCAGGCCATCAGCGGCGAGAACACCACGGCCGCGAAGTACTGCGCGGCGTTGAAGATCGCCGATGCGGTGCCGCGCTCGGCCGTCGGGAACCAGCTCGCGACGACCTTCGCGTTCGCCGGAAACGCCGGCGCCTCCGCGATGCCGACCGCGAAGCGCATCGCGAACAGCGCGGCGACCGCGAACGCGGCGCTGCCGCCGAGGCCGATCGTGCTCTGCAGCAGCGTGAACGCCGACCACAGGAAGATGCTCGCCGCATACACGCGCCGCGCGCCGAAGCGGTCGAGCAGCCAGCCGCTCGGCAGTTGCGCGAGCACGTACGCCCAGCTGAACGCCGAGAAGATGTAGCCCATCGTCACCGGATCGATGCCGAACGCCTTGCGGATCGGCGTGCCGGTAATCGACAGCGTCGCGCGGTCCGCATAGTTGAGCGTCGTGACGACGAACAGCATCGCCAGGATCCAGTAGCGCACGGCGGTCCGGCGCGCAGTGCGCGCGAGGTCGAGCGGAAGATCGCGCGGGGAGGGTTGATTGCTCACTTTGAATGTACGTCGTCGTATGACATAGGCGAAAGTTTATTGAGAATGCTCGAATCCAGAAACCTCGGGTTTTCCCTTTGAGGATCGTCATCACAGTGTGGGAAAGTCGTGAGAAGCTAGCCGGGAAAGGCTTCCGCGTGTATCGTCGGCGCCTTTGCCCGCGGACAGGATACTGCGCGGATGTCGGCAGACATCGTATCTGTTGAGCTACAATAGGCAATCCATTCCCGAACCACGGAGCACACCCATGCAACTGACAGGAGAGATGCTGATCGGCGCCGAAGCGGTGGCCGGCTCGGCCGGAACCTTGCGCGCGTTCGACCCGACGAAGGGCGCGCCGATCGACGTCCCGGCGTTCGGCGTCGCGACGCAGGCCGACGTCGACCGCGCGTGCGAACTCGCACGCGACGCGTTCGATGCGTACCGCACGCAGCCGCTCGCGGCCCGGGCGGCGTTTCTCGAAGCGATCGCCGATGAAATCGTCGCGCTCGGCGACGCGCTGATCGAGCGCGCGCACGCCGAAACGGGCCTGCCCGTCGCGCGGCTGCAGGGCGAGCGCGGCCGTACCGTCGGCCAGCTCCGGCTGTTCGCGCGTGTCGTGCGCGACGGACGTTTCCTCGCCGCGTCGATCGATCCCGCGCAGCCGGCGCGCACGCCGCTGCCGCGTTCGGACCTGCGGCTGCAGAAAGTCGCGCTCGGGCCCGTCGTCGTGTTCGGCGCGAGCAATTTCCCGCTCGCGTTCTCGGTGGCGGGCGGCGATACCGCGTCGGCGCTCGCGGCCGGCTGCCCGGTGATCGTGAAGGCGCATGAAGCGCACCTCGGCACGTCCGAGCTGGTCGGCCGCGCGATCCGCGCCGCCGTCGCGAAAACCGGCATGCCGGCCGGCGTGTTCTCGCTGCTGGTCGGCCCCGGCCGCGTGATCGGCGCGGCGCTGGTCAGTCATCCGGCGATCCAGGCCGTCGGCTTCACGGGCTCGCGGCAGGGCGGGATGGCGCTCGTGCAGCTCGCGAACGCGCGTCCGCAGCCGATTCCCGTCTATGCGGAAATGAGCAGCATCAACCCGGTCGTGCTGTTCCCGGCCGCGCTGGCCGCGCGCGGCGACGCGATCGCCGCGGGCTTCGTCGATTCGCTGACGCTCGGCGTCGGCCAGTTCTGTACCAATCCGGGCCTCGTGCTCGCGATCGACGGCCCCGATCTCGACCGCTTCGAGACGGTCGCCGCGCAGGCGCTCGCGAAGAAGCCGGCCGGCGTGATGCTCACGCGCGGCATCGCCGATGCGTACCGTCACGGTCGCGGCAAGCTGGCCGAACTGTCGGGCGTGCGCGAAATCGGCTCGGGCGAGGCGGCGCAGACCGACTGCCAGGCGGGCGGCGCGCTGTACGAAGTGGGCGCGCAGGCGTTCCTGGGCGAGCCGGCGTTCAGCCACGAAGTGTTCGGGCCGGCGTCGCTGATCGTGCGCTGTCGCGATCTCGACGAAGTCGCACGCGTGCTCGACGCGCTCGAAGGCCAGTTGACGGCCACGCTGCAGATGGATGCCGACGACAAGCCGCTCGCGCGCCGGCTACTGCCGATCCTCGAGCGCAAGGCCGGGCGCCTGCTGGTCAACGGCTACCCGACCGGCGTCGAGGTGTGTGACGCGATGGTGCACGGCGGGCCGTTCCCCGCGACGTCGAACCCGGCCGTCACGTCGGTCGGTGCGACGGCGATCGAGCGTTTTCTGCGGCCGGTGTGCTATCAGGACTTCCCGGACGACCTGCTGCCCGAAGGGTTGCAGGAAGGCAACCCGCTCGCGATTCCGCGGCTGCGGGACGGCAAGGCGGAGTGACGGGCGGCGGCCCGGCGGCGAACGCCGGGCCGCTCGCCGGATGGGTAAAAACGGAGGCGGCCGGTGGCCGTCTCCGTTTTTTTCAGCGCGGCTTTCCTGTTGGCACCGTTTCTCCTACAGTAGCGAAGCCTCGGACCGTCAGGTCCGCGGGCGAGCCTGAGAGACGCACAAGACCAACAAGGAACCATCCAATGAATATCAGCAAGCGTGGCGACCACCTGTTCGCGGCCGGATTGTGGAAAGCGATCGGCGACGTCGCGAAATCGGTCCGTACCCAGATCGGCGAAACCAGCGAAGGGCGCGTGCTGGCCGACGCGCTGTTCGCGCTGCAGCGCGAGCTGGGCGGCAGCGAATTCGACGTGACGATCAACCAGGGGCGGCCCGTCGTGGGCCCCGATCCGCATTCGGTGATCTTCGGCAGGGCCGTCGAGCGCTTCAAGCAAGACATGGAGGCGGTGGTGTTCGCGCTGAAGCACCGCCGCAGCATCGACGGGCCGAACGGCGCGCAGCGCGCCGACGCGCTCACGCAGGCCAACACGCATCTCGCGACGGCGAAGCAGTACGCGATGTTTACCGTCGGGCGCTTCTTCGATGCAGTCGTCGATCGCGACGTGCTGGAACAGATCGTGGGCGCCGAGTCGCCGGCGCGCGGCCGGCCGCTTGCGGCGCGCAAGGGGATCGACGAGACGCAGCACACGCTCACCGGTGTGCGTCAGCGGATCATCGGCGCGATCGCGCAGATGTAATGCAATGGCCGCGCCGGCTCGTCGAGCCGCGCGGCCATCGCGTGAGACGGAGGCGGAGCGGGACGCCCGCGCCGCCGGCGAACCCGCTTACTGCGGGCCCATCTTCCTGATCAGCACGTCGAGCTCGGCCGCTTCGGCTTCGGTGAGATCGACGAGCGGTGCGCGCACCGGGCCCGCATCGTGGCCGACGAGCTTCGCGCCCGCCTTCACGATGCTGACCGCGTAGCCCGCGCGGCGATTGCGGATCTTCAGGTACGGCAGGAAGAACTCGTCGATCAGGCGGCCGACCGTCGCGTGGTCGTCCTTCGCGATCGCTTCGTAGAACGCCATCGCCGTCTTCGGGATGAAGTTGAACACGGCCGACGAATACACCGGCACGCCGAGCGCCTTGTACGCGGCGGCATAGACTTCGGCCGTCGGCAGGCCGCCGAGGTACGCAAAGCGATCGCCGAGGCGGCGGCGGATCGTGACCATGCTCTCGATTTCACCGACGCCGTCCTTGAAGCCGATCAGGTTCGGGCAACGGTCGGCGAGGCGCTCGAGCATGTCCGCATTCAGCTTCGAATTCGCGCGGTTGTACACCACGACGCCGATCTTCAGCGCGCGGCACACCTGCTCGACGTGGTCGGCGATCCCTTCCTGGCTCGCTTCGGTCAGGTAGTGCGGCATCAGCAGCACGCCGCTCGCGCCGAGGCGCTCGGCCTCCTGCGCATATTCGATTGCGACGCGCGTCGCGCCGCCCGCGCCGGCGAGGATCGGCACCTTGCCCTTGCAGGTTTCCGTCGCGACGCGGATCACGTCCGAATACTCGCGCTGCGTGAGCGAGAAGAATTCGCCGGTGCCGCCGGCCGCGAACAGCGCGCTCGCGCCGTACGGCGCCAGCCATTCCAGGCGCTCGGCATAGGTGCTCGGACGGAAGCTGCCGTCGACGTCGAAATCCGTCAGCGGAAACGACAGCAGGCCGTGGGAGATGATCTGTTTGAGTTCTTGCGGTGAAGTCATGGTTGGGGTCGTCCGTCTAGCGCGAGTGCTGGTTCGTCGGGAACGGCATACGAGCCGAATTGGCGATGTCGTTGTATGTCATCGTACAACGCAAGAAAGAGCGACGCAAGCGGTTTGCTGGCGGGTCAAGGGTAGGGTCTTTCCGGATAAGGGTTTACGCAGCATCGTCGAGTGAGGTTGAATGTCGTATGATGACTAACGATATCGCAGAATGCTTCCAGGAATTCCGATGACTGCTTCCCCGCTCTACATCCGCGTGCATCCGGACGACAACGTCGCGATCGTCGTCAACGACGGCGGTTTGCCCGAAGGCGCGACGTTCGCCGACGGGCTGACGCTGTGCGAAGGCGTGCCGCAAGGACACAAGGTCGCGCTCGTCGACCTCGCGGCCGGCGCCCCGGTCGTGCGCTACAACGTGGTGATCGGCTATGCGCTGACCGACCTGCGCCGCGGCAGCTGGGTCAACGAGCGCACGATGCGCATGCCTGAGCCGCCGGGCCTCGACGACCTGCCGCTCGCGACGCGTGCCGCGCCGCCGCTCGAGCCGCTCGAAGGCTATACGTTCGAGGGTTTCCGCAACGCCGACGGTTCGGTCGGCACGCGCAACATCCTCGCGATCACGACGACCGTGCAATGCGTGTCGGGCGTCGTCGAACATGCGGTGAAGCGGATCAAGGACGAACTGCTGCCGCGCTACCCGAACGTCGACGACGTGGTCGGGCTCGAACATACGTATGGCTGCGGCGTCGCGATCGATGCGCCGGACGCCGACATCCCGATCCGCACGCTGCGCAACATCAGCCTGAATCCGAATTTCGGCGGCGAACTGATGACCGTGAGCCTCGGCTGCGAGAAGCTGCAGCCCGAGCGTCTGCTGCCGCCGGGCGTGATCCCGGTGAGCGCCGACGGCGCGACCGGCAACGGCGGCGTCGTGTGCCTGCAGGATGCCGCGCACGTCGGCTTCAATTCGATGATCGACTCGATCATGAAGATGGCCGAATCGCATCTCGAGCGGCTCAACCGCCGCCGTCGCGAGACGTGTCCCGCGTCGGATCTCGTCGTCGGCGTGCAGTGCGGCGGCAGCGACGCGTTCTCGGGGCTCACCGCGAACCCGGCGGTCGGCTTCGCGGCCGACCTGCTGGTGCGTGCGGGTGCAACGATCATGTTCTCGGAAGTGACCGAAGTGCGCGACGGCGTCGCGCAGCTCACGTCGCGCGCGGCGAACGAGGACGTCGCCCGCGAGATCATTCGCGAGATGGACTGGTACGACCGCTACCTGCAGCGCGGCCGCGTCGACCGCAGCGCAAACACGACGCCGGGCAACAAGAAGGGCGGGCTGTCGAACATCGTCGAGAAAGCGATGGGGTCGATCGTGAAGTCGGGCAGCGCGCCGATCGCCGGCGTCGTGCGTCCCGGCGATCGGGCGCGGCAGAAGGGGCTGCTGTACGCGGCGACGCCCGCGAGCGATTTCATCTGCGGCACGCTGCAGCTCGCGGCGGGGATGAACCTGCACATTTTCACGACCGGCCGCGGCACGCCGTACGGCCTCGCGCAGGTGCCGGTGATCAAGGTCGCGACGCGCAGCGATCTCGCGCGCCGCTGGCACGACCTGATGGATCTCGACGCCGGGCAGATCGCGACCGGCGCGGCGACGATCGAGGACACGGGCTGGGAATTGTTCCGGCTGATGCTCGACGTCGCCAGCGGCAAGCGCCGCACGTGGGCCGAGCAATGGAAGCTCGCGAATGCGCTGACGCTGTTCAATCCGGCGCCGGTGACCTGATACGTGCGGGTGGTAGCGGCAAGACGATGCGGGCGCCTTCGGGCGCCCGTTTTCTTTTGGGGCGGCGCACGCGCGATTTCCTTACCTCGCACGTAATCGACCGTCCGCGCGCGCCCGGCGACGATAGCGGCACGCGGACCCGAAACGTCCGCGACATCGTCCACCGACACAAGGAGCCTCGCCATGAACACCGCTCAATCCGCTTCGTCCGTCCACGCCGACCTGGTCGACCGCTACTTCGACGCGTGGAACGAACCCGACGTCGCGCGCCGCCGCGCGCTGATCGACGCGACCTACGCGAGCGACGCGGCCTATCGCGATCCGCTGATGGCCGGCGACGGCCACGCGGGCATCGATACGATGATCGCCGCCGTGCAGCAACGTTTCCCCGCGTACCGCTTCCGCCGCACGACTGACGTCGACGCGTTCGGCCAGCATCTGCGGTTCTCGTGGGCGCTCGTGTCGCCCGACGGCGCGGCGATCGTGAAGGGCTCGGACTTCGGCACCGTCGACGCATCGGGCCGCCTCGCATCGGTCACGGGTTTCATCGACGAAATGCCGGCCGCGGCGTCGTGACGCGAACGGCACATGCGCAGCGGCCGCCGGGATCGGGTAACGTTATGCGATTCGTTCCTGATCCCGGAGACTAGCCGACATGCTGAAGAATCTCGACCCGCTGCTGCACGCCGACATCCTGCACACGCTGCGCGCGATGGGCCACGGTGACGAAATCGCGATCTGCGATGCGAATTTCCCGGCGGAATCCGTCGCGGAGCACACGGTGGTCGGCCGCGCGCTGCGGATCGACGGCGCCGATTCGGCGCGCGTCGTGCGCGCGGTGCTGTCCGTGCTGCCGCTCGATACGTTCGTCGACACGCCCGCATGGCGGATGGAAGTCGTCGGCGACGCGGCCGCGGTGCCGCCCGTGCAGCGCGAAGTGCAGGCCGAGATCGACCGCGCGGAAGGGCGCGCGGTGCCGCTCGCCGGCATCGACCGTTTCGCGTTCTACGAGCGCGCGCAGCAGGCGTATGCGGTGATCGTCACCGGCGAAACGCGCGGCTACGGCTGCTTCATCTTCAAGAAGGGCGTGCTGTTGAGCGACGCGGGCTAAACGCGTTTTTTCCACGCGTCGGGCCGCGGGCGTCGCCGCCGCAGTGTAAAGATTTGCTACAACCTTTTTCTTGGACACCGCGGAAAGACCCTCTATGCTGGCCCATTTGCCGCGCGCCCCCTGCCGGGCCGCGCGGCCGGCCGAATTGCATACGAGGAGAGAGGCATGACGCGTACCGTCGATTCCGGCGTCATTTTTTTCGCACGCCTGGCGCTGGCGGCGTTGTTCTTGTGGGGCGGCATCATGAAGCTGCTCGGCTACAGCGACTTCGTCGCGTATCTGCACGGGATGAACGTGCCCTATCAGCAGGTCGTCGCGCCGATCGTCGTCGCGATCGAGGGGCTCGGCGGCCTGCTGCTGATCGTCGGCTACAAGGTACGGCCGCTCGCGTTGCTGATGGCGGTCTACACGATCGCGACCGCGATGGTCGGGCACAATTTCTGGGACGCGACGAACGCGGCCGTCCAGCACGACATGGTGATCCACTTCTGGAAGAACGTCGCGATCGCCGGCGGGTTCCTGCTGCTGTTCGTCACGGGCGCAGGCGGCGCGAGCATCGACGCGCTGCGCCGGCCGAGTTCGTCGTACGGCGTGCTGCGCTGAACCGGGCAGATTCACGCAGCCGCCGCCAGGCCGACGCAAGACAAAAGGGCCGAATCCCGCACGCCGCGGGATTCGGCCCTTCGTTCATCCGGCCCGCGCGTGCGCGCCGACGTTCAGCGTGCGTCCTTCACATCCTTCGCATCCTTCGAGAACTGCACGGCGATCGCGCCCAGCACGCAGATTGCCGCGACGTACACGACCGGCGCGAGCGGATTCGACTTCATCATCAGCGACACGATCACCGGCGTGAGGCCGCCGAAGATCGCATACGCGACGTTGTACGAGAACGAGATGCCCGAGAAGCGCACGACGGCCGGGAAGCTCTTGACCATCACGAACGGCACCGCGCCGATCGTGCCGACCATGAAGCCCGCGATCCCGTAGTAGAGCGGCAGCGTCGACGCATCGGCCGCGACCTGCGCGAACAGCAGGTAGTAGCACGCGGCCAGCCCGAGCCCGCCGATGCCGAGCACGCGCTTCGCGCCGATCCAGCCCGCGAGCGAACCCGCGGTGATGCAGCCGGCCGTCAGGCACAGCGTCGCGACGCTGTTCGCGAACAGCGTCGTCGCCGGCGTCAGGTGGAACTGCTTTTGCAGCAGCGCGGGCGTCATCAGTATCACGACGACGATCGCGGCCGACAGCATCCACGTGAGCAGCATCGACACGATCACCGCGCGGCCGTGGTCGCGCAGCACCGCCTTCAGCGGAATCTCGGCCGCGAGCGCCTTCTTCGCCTTCATCTCGGCGAACACCGGCGTTTCATGCAGCCAGCGGCGCAGGTACACGGAGAACAGCCCGAACACGCCGCCGAGCAGGAACGGGATGCGCCATGCGAACGCGCCGACTTCGGCCGTCGAGTAGCGGCTGTTGATGCCGGCCGCGACGAGCGAGCCGAGCAGGATGCCGGCCGTGAGACCCGCGGTCAGCGTGCCGCATGCGTAGCCGATATGGCGCGACGGCACGTGCTCGGACACGAACACCCACGCGCCCGGCACTTCGCCGCCGACCGCTGCGCCCTGCAGCACGCGGAACAGCAGCAGCAACACCGGCGCGAGGATGCCGATCGTGTCGTAGGTCGGCAGCAGGCCCATCAGCAGCGTCGGCACCGACATCATCAGCACGCTCAGCGTGAACATCCGCTTGCGGCCGAACAGGTCGCCGAAGTGCGCCATGATCACGCCGCCGAGCGGGCGCGCGAGATAGCCGGCCGCGAAGATGCCGAACGTCTGCAACTGGCGCAGCCAGTCGGGAATGTCGTGCGGGAAGAACAGTTGTCCTATCGCCGGGGCGAAGAACACGAAGATGATGAAGTCGTAGAACTCGAGGGCGCCGCCGAGTGCGGCAAGGCCAAGGGTCTTGTAGTCGCTGCGCGTGAGCGCGCGTTCGGCGGCGCGAGGCACGCCGCTCAATTCGGAAGCTTGCATGGTCAGGACGATCGGTATTCGAATGTTGTTGTCGGTGCTGCGTCTCCAGGGCCCGCTTTTCGGCATGGACTGACAAGGCGCGGCTTGCGTCGTCGAAGCGTGCGGCGTGCCGGGTGGGGCGCGCAACACGCGTCGCCGCACCGGGATGGGGCACGGCGGAGACGAAGCGTCAAAGCGGGTGGGGGGATTCTACAGGAGCGCGAAATGCCTGCGCGCGGGCGCGCGCCGAGGACGGCTTCGGACCAGGCGGCCGAAGCGCGCGGCGCGGGCGGCCGGTGAGCCGCTGGCGCGCCGCGCGGGAAGGGGTGCGTATCAGTTGCCGGCGATCGTATCGACCGGCTTGAACGCGCCGCGCTCGACCTTGTAGATCGTCACTGGCGCATCCTTCAGGTCGCCCTTCGCGTCGTACGCGATGCTCGGGGCCGACACACCCTTGATCGACACCTTGCCGAGATACGGCGTGTACACCTTCGGGTCGGTCGAGTTCGCGTCCTTCATCGCGGTGAGCAGCGCGATCGTGCCGTCGTACGAATACGGCGAGTAGGTGATCACGTCTTCGTTGAAGCGCGCCTTGTAGCGGGCCGCGTAGCCAGAGAAGCCCGGCATCTTTTCCTTCGGCAGGCCGCCCATGTAGACGATCGCGCCTTCGGCCGCGTCGCCGCCGACCTTCAGGAACGTCGGCGAGCGCGACATTTCGCCCGTCACGAAGGCCGACTTCATCCCGAGCTGGCGCATCTTGCGGATCATCGGTGACGATTGCGCATCGCCGCCGCCGTAGAAGATCGCGTCCGGATTCATGCCCTTCAGGTTGGTCAGGATCGCGGAGAAATCGAGCGCCTTGTCGTTCGTGAAGTCGCGCTTGACGATCGTGCCGCCGGCCGCTTCCACGGCCTTCGCGAATTCGTCCGCGATGCCCTGGCCGTAGGCCGTGCGGTCGTCGATGATCGCGATGCGCTTGAAGCGCAGCGTCTTCACCGCGTACGTGCCGACGATGCGGCCCGCCTGCGCGTCGCTCGTCAGCAGCCGGTAGGTCGTCTTGTAGCCGCGCGCCGTGTATTGCGGCGACGTCGCCATCGAGATCTGCGGCAGCCCCGCGCGATCGTACAGGTCGGACGCCGGAATGCTGGTGCCCGAGTTGAAGTGTCCGATGATCCCGCGGACGTTGTCGTCGATCAGCCGCTGCGCGACGGTGGTGCCGGTGCGCGGGTCGGCCTGGTCGTCCTGCGAGTCGAGCTGGAACGTGACGGGCTTGCCGCCGATCGTCGGATGCGTCGCGTTGAAATCGGCGATCGCGAGCTGCACGCCCTTCTGCATGTCCGTGCCGTAATTCGACTGCGGGCCGGTCAGCGGTGCGGCGAAACCGATCTTGACGACGTCGGCGGCGATGGCGTGCGCGCCCGACAGTGCGCAGGCGGCGGCCAGCGCGACGTGCGATACCTTCAGCTTCACTTTCACTTCCCCTTGATGGCGTGGTTGGGCCGCCGCCGGCATGCGGGCCGGCGCCGGTAAACCGGGCGAGACGTATCGATCCGCAGGCCGGTGCGCAGCGGCGATGCGTGCTCGCCGCGTACTGCGTGCGCTATGCCGGAATCGGCGTGCGCGACGGCGGATGCGACGGGTCGTGCGTGCCGATTGCGGCAGCGGCGGGATGTCGTCTCGTGACCGTGAAGCGAAGTCTAGATAGCGAAAATGCGTGCGTCTTGCGCGTTCGATGCGTGACCGGCGACGATATCGGCATATCGTCGATTACCCTGATATATGCTGAAATCGTCATGGCGAATGCGCAAACCCGCCAAGACGCGGGTCGCCGGCATTTTTAGGATGGCGGATTCGGGGGCGTGCTGGCAGTGTGTCGATGTGCTGCGCCGGCCGCGGCGAAAGCGGAACCTTCGCCGGCGCCGCACGCGCTTCGCAGTAGTTGTGTGCGCAACCTGTGCGGCTGACCGATGCGGCCGATCGCGACGCACGATGCAACCGGCCGCCGCCTTGCCCGCCCCGCGTTCGGCGCGACGCGAACGAAGGGGCGCTCCTATAATCGACGCCATCCGCCACTCGCTTCGCGGTTGCCGGGATGACGACCTTGCTTGCCGTACCGCCCATGAGCCTGTCCGACACGTTGCGCTACCAGCCCGACAACGCCGATCTCGGCGCGATGCTCGTGCATTTCCGCCTGCTCGAACCGGTGTTCGATGCGCTGCCGGACGTCGCGTTCTTCGTGAAGGATGCGAGCGGCCGCTACGCGATCGTCAATCGCACGCTGGCGATGCGCTGCGGTTACAAGGACAAGCGCGACCTGCTCGGCAAGACGGCCGACGAGGTGTTTCCGCGTCGCTTCGGCCGCAGCTATTTCGAGCAGGACATGGCGACGATCAACGCCGGCCAGCAACTGATGGACCAGCTCGAGCTGCACCTGTATCCGGGCCGCCAGCCAGGCTGGTGCCTGACCTGCAAGGAGCCGCTGCGCGACGCCGCGGGCCGGGTGGTCGGCCTCGCGGGCATCTCGCGCGACCTGAAGGCGCACGAGGGATCGCACCCGGCCTACAGCCGGCTCGCCGACGTGGTCCAGCACATCCAGGATCATTACGTGCAGCCGCTGAACCTGAAGCAGCTCGCGCAGATGGCCGGGATGTCGGTCGCGCAGCTCGAACGCTACTTCCACAAGGTGTTCCACCTGACGCCGCGCCAGGTGCTGCTGAAGACGCGGCTCGACGCGGCCACCGCGCTGCTCGTCACGCACGACAAGGTGACCGACGTCGCCGCACTGTGCGGCTACACGGATCACAGCGCGTTCACGCGTCAGTTCAAGGCGACGGTCGGCGTGACGCCGACGGAATACCGGTTGATGCTGCAGGAGCGGGCGGGGTGACGCAACTCGCCGGCGTGGCCGGCGCGTTGCGGGGATCGGGGTAAGGCGGGGAAGCGGGAAGGGTGAAGCGGTGAAAGCGGCGGCTTAGCGGTAGCCGAGCCCTTTCAGGACGGCCGTGCCGTCTTCGGTCAGCCGGAAGCTCGGGGCCGTATCGGGGTCGAGCTTGACCATTTCGACGAGGCCGGCTTCCTGCAGCGCGGGCAATTCGGGTTTGGCGTTCGCACCGATCGGCGCATGCAGCAGCACGAGCAGCGTCGCGATTTCATGATGACTGAGCAGGCGGCGCAGCATCGTCTTCTTTGCAGGGGGCGCGGCCGGGCGGCCCGCGGGTGCTTCTACGGCGCTCATCGCTTTCCTCCTTTTCGAGATGACCATCGGGTACTGGTTGCGGATGGTGCCGTCGAAGACTTAAGCGATTCTTAAAACCGTGGCGGACGGCGCAATGCTGCGCTGCGGTACGGGTTACGGGATGTAACGCCAGACGCCGCGTAGCTTCCCCGCTGATCGAGGCCGGCCGTGCGGGCGGGCCTTCGGCGGTGCGATTCACCACGATGGTGCGGGTGAAAGGTGGGCCGCCCGAATGGTCGCCGAATCGCTTGCGTGGTCCGGCCCCAACTCCGCTTCGCGTCCTTTCCTTATTTCCTGCGCTGCGCCTGCGCGGCGAGCCGCACGGCCGCATTCGCCGCGCCATAGCCGTCGTATCCGCCGCGCCGCTCGACGATCTCCAGCGAGAAGCGGTTGTCGACCAGCTCCGTATACGCATGCAGGAATTCGCCGCCGTGCTCGTCGCGGTCGTACAGCAGGTGATGCGCGCTCAGCGTGTCGATCAGTTCGTCCGGCAGCGCGTAGCGCGCGGCGAGATCGTCGTAGTAGTTGGCCGGAATCCGCAGGAACGGCACGCCGTCGGCCGCGAACGCGGCGACCGTCTTCACGATGTCGTCGGTGCGGAACGCGACGTGGTTCAGCCCGGTGCCGTGGTAGCGGTCGAGCGATTCGGCGACGGCCGTATGGCGGTCGACCGACGCGTTCAGCGCGATCCGCACCGAGCCGTCGGCGCTGCGCACCGCGCGGCTGCGCATCAGCCCGTACGGGTCGGGCACGAGCCAGCTGCGCTCGGCCTCGAAGCCGAACGCCGTCTTGAAGAACAGGATCCAGGTGTCGAGCGCGTCGGCCGGCAGCGCGAGGCACACGTGATCGATGCCCGTCAGCGGGCCGACTTCGCTCGGGCCGTCGATGTCGGTCAGCACGAAGTCCGATTCATATAGCGTGGGCGTATCCGGCGCCTCGTCGACGAAATATTCGAGGCTGCCGTCCGGCGCCTTCACGCTCGGCAGCACACGCTCGTTCGGCCCGACCCGGCCGGAGAACGGCGCGTACCCGAAGCCGGCCGCGCGTTCGAACGCCACTTTGGCATCGTCGACGCGGAATGCCGACGCGCACAGCGACAGCCCGTGCTGCTGGAAGAACGCATCGGCGAACGAGTCGCGCTCGGCGTTCAGCACGATCGACGCGGCGCCGTGCTGGAACAGCGTCACGTCCTTCGAGCGATGCCGGCCGGCGAGCCGGAAGCGCATCCGGCCGAGCCATTCGCCGACGGTCGCCGCCGCCTGCGCGTCGACCGCGAATTCGATGAACTGGAACCCGACGTGCGCGGGCGGGGCCGGCGGCGCGAACAGCGGCTGGCTGGCGGCCGGCGTGCGACCGTCCTGCGCGAGCCGCGCGCGCGTCAGGTCTTCCAGATAGAGCAGCGAGCGATGGCCGTCGGCCGCCGTGAGCGCGGTCGGCGCCGCGCGGAAGCCGTCGTTGAAGATCTCGAGCGACAGCGGCCCCGTATAGCCCGACTCGATCACGCGCGCGGTGAAGCGCGCCAGGTCGAAGTCGCCCTGGCCCGGGAACGAGCGGTAGTGGCGGCTCCATTCGAGCACGTCCATCACGAGCTTCGGCGCGTCGGCGATCTGCACGAAGGCGATCCGGTCGCCGGGGATGTCGGCGATCGCGTCCGGCGAATCGTCGAGCGACAGCGTGTGGAAACTGTCGAGCGCCAGGCCGAGGTGCGGGCTGTTCACCGCGTTCACGAGTTTCCACGCGTGGCCGTACCGTTTCACGACACGGCCCCACGCGAGCGCTTCGTACGCGGCCACCACGCCGGCCTGCCGCGCGGCTTCGGCGAGCACGCCGAGCTGGTCGACGAGCAGCCCGTCGTCCGCGATCGTGTCGGCCGCCACACTGCTGCAGACGAGGATGCGGTCGGTGCCGAGCGCATGCATCACGTCGAACTTGCGCTTGATCCGGTCGAGATTGCGCGCAAGCTGGGCCGCGCTCACGCCCTCGAAGTCGCGAAACGGCTGGAACAGCACGATGTCGAGGCCGAGGTCGGCGGCCATGCGCCGGACGTCGGCCGGCGATCCGTCGAAGTAGACGAGATCGTTTTCGAAGATTTCGACGCCGTCGAAGCCCGCGGCCTGGACGGCGGCGAGCTTCTCGGCGAGCGTGCCGGACAGTGACACGGTGGCGATCGAGCGCTGCATGGGCGTTTCCTGCGGATGAACAGGGCATGGCGCCGGTCGAACCGGCCCTGAATGAACCAGTCGTTGAGTTCCGTGCGCGCGCCATATCCCGAATTTACTGGGTGAGTGATGCGTATTGTACAAACTAACTAGGTGGTACAAATTAGCGAAAACCCGAAAAGACAGCCCGCGTGCACGGGCGCACACTAGCGCCAAATTCCGATGTCTTCGGGGCGGCGCCGATCCTGGTCTGCCCCTGTTTCAGGAGCAGAAACACGATGAGCAAGCACAAGGTGCTGGTGCTGAACGGCCCGAACCTCAATCTGCTGGGCACCCGCGAGCCCCATATCTACGGCGCGGAAACGCTCGCCGATCTCGAGCAGCGCTGCCGCACGGCGGCGGAAGGGCTCGGGCTGGAAATCGAGTTTCGCCAGTCGAACGCCGAGCACCAGCTGATCGACTGGCTGCATGCCGCGCGTCACGACACGCACGGCATCGTGATCAACCCGGCCGCCTATACGCACACGTCGGTCGCGCTGGCCGACGCGCTTTCCGCGATCGCGAAGCCGGTGATCGAGGTGCATATCTCGAACGTCCATCGCCGCGAAGCGTTTCGCCACCATTCGTATATCTCGGCGATCGCCGAAGCCGTGATCTGCGGCTGCGGTACCGAAGGCTATGTGTTCGCGTTGCAGCGCCTGGCGACGCTGTTCGCGCAGGGGGCCGCCCGATGAGCCGCCCGTCGTTTCTGATCGGCCTGATCGGCCAGGGCATCGGCGGTTCGCTGTCGCCCGCGATGCACGAGGAAGAGGGCTTCCGCCAGGGCTTCGGCTACGTGTACCGGCGCATCGATCTCGATGCGCTCGGCGTGACCGTCGACGCACTGCCGCAACTGCTCGAGGCCGCGCAGCGGATGGGCTACAACGGGCTGAACATCACGCATCCGTGCAAGCAGCGCGTGATCGAGCACCTCGACGCGCTGTCGGACGACGCGCGTGCGCTTGGCGCGGTGAACACCGTGCTGTTCAAGGACGGCAAGCGGATCGGCCACAACACCGACTGGTCGGGCTTTGCGAAATCGTTCCGCCGCGGGCTGCCGGACGCGAAGCTCGACCGCGTCGTCCAGCTCGGCGCGGGTGGCGCGGGCGCGGCCGTCGCGCACGCCGCGCTGCAGATGGGCGCGGCCGAACTGACGATTTTCGACGTCGACGGCACGCGCGCCACCGCGCTGGCGGGCGAATTGCAGCAGCGCTTCCCTGCCGCCCGGGTCACGCCGGGCAGCGATCTCGCGGCCGCGATGCGCGCAACGACCGGCCTGATCCACTGCACGCCGACCGGCATGGCCAAGCATCCGGGCCTGCCGCTGCCGGCCGAACTGCTCCACGCAGGCATGTGGGTGGCCGACATCGTGTATTTCCCGCTCGAAACCGAACTGATCCACGCCGCGCGCGCGGCCGGCTGCGCGACGCTGCCGGGCGGCGGGATGGCCGTGTACCAGGCCGTCGACGCGTTCGAGCTCTTCACCGGGCGCACGCCCGACGCCGAGCGGATGTTCGATCACTTTCAGTCGCTCGTCGCGCGCTGACCCCCTTGCAGACACAGAAAGAGAGACAGGAGACGACCATGCAACACACCACCCACACGAGCGCCGCGCCGGCGCAGGCGGCCGGCACGGTCCGGCGCACGTCGGCGCGCTACAAGATCCTCGCGCTGCTCGCGATCGGCACGATGATCAACTATCTCGACCGCACCGTGCTGGGCGTGGCGGCGCCGCAGCTCACCAAGGAGCTCGGCATCAACGCGGCCGTGATGGGCGTCATGTTCTCCGCGTTTTCGTGGACGTACGTGGCGATGCAGGTGCCCGGCGGCCTGTTCCTCGACCGCTTCGGCAGCAAGATCACCTACTACTGGTCGATGACGCTGTGGTCGCTGTGCACGTTCCTGCAAGGCTTCGTGCCGGGCGTCGCGACGTTGCTCGCGTGCCGGCTCGGTCTCGGCGTGACGGAAGCGCCGTGCTTCCCGACCAACAGCCGCGTCGTCGCGACGTGGTTCCCGCAGAACGAACGCGCAATGGCGACCGGCACCTACACCGTCGGCGAGTACATCGGCCTCGCGTTCTTCAGCCCGGTGCTGTTCGCGTTGATGGGCGCGTTCGGCTGGCGCTCGCTGTTCTGGGTGGTCGGTGCGGTCGGCATCGTGTTCGGCCTGGTCTGGTGGAAGTTCTACCACGAGCCGCGCAACCACCCGGGCGCGAATTCGGCGGAACTGGCCTATATCGAAGCGGGCGGCGGTCTCGTGCACGGTGCGCGCAAGGACGGCGACAAGAGCGGCAAGCCGGCGCAGGCCAAGTTCAGCTGGTCGATGGTCGGCCAACTGGTGAAGAAGCGCCAGCTCGCGGGCATCTGCCTCGGCCAGTTCGCCGGCAACTCGACGCTCGTATTCTTCCTGACCTGGTTCCCGACCTATCTGGCAACCGAGCGCCACATGGGCTGGCTGAAGATCGGCTTCTTCGCGGTGATGCCGTTCATCGCCGCGTCGGTCGGCGTGATGTTCGGCGGGATCTTCTCCGACTGGCTGCTGCGCCGCGGCAAGTCCGCGAACCTCGCGCGCAAGCTGCCGATCATCGCGGGCCTGCTGCTCGCGTCGACGATCATTCTCGCGAACTACGTGCAGAGCAACGAGGCGGTGATCGCGATCATGTCGGTCGCGTTCTTCGCGCAGGGGATGGCCGCGCTCGGCTGGACGCTCGTGTCGGACATCGCGCCGGACGGCCTGCTCGGCGTGACGGGCGGCATCTTCAACTTCGCGGCGAACCTGGCGGGCATCGTCACGCCGCTCGTGGTCGGCTTCATCGTCGCGTCGACCGGCTCGTTCGTCGGCGCGCTCGTGTTCATCGGCGTGATCGCGCTGGTCGGTGCGCTGTCGTACATCTTCGTCGTCGGCGACATCAAGCGGATCGAGCTGTAAGCACCGGCTCCACGTACACTCGGTGCGTTCGCCCGGCGGCCGGTTGGCCGCCGGGTTTTTTGTTTGCGCGTGCCGACCGGTCGGCACATACCTCGCTTCATGCGGGCTGCATCGCGATGCCGAGCGATTCGATTGCCTGCGCGATCGCGGCGACCGCCCGCCGGATATCGCCCGCATCGATCGCGCCGATGCAGCCGACGCGGAACGTCTCGAGCCGCGTCAGTTTGCCCGGATACAGGATGAAGCCCGCGTCGCGCACCGCGTCGTAGAAACGGCGGAAATCGTAGGCTGGATGGTCGGGCGCGTGAAACGTGACGATCACCGGCGCCTGCACGCTCGCGTCGAGGAACGGCACGAAACCGAGCGCGCGCATCGATTCGACCAGCGTCCGGCAGTTGTCCGCATAGCGCGCGCCGCGCGCCGGCTGGCCGCCTTCGGCGAGATACTGGTCGAGCGCGGCGCGCAGCGCGGCAATCACGTGCGTCGGCGGCGTGAAGCGCCATTGCCCCGTCCTGCGCAGGTACGCGTACTGGTCGTGGAGATCGAGCGCGAGCGAGGGCGAGTTGCCTTCGCTCGCGTCGAGCGCGTCGCGCCGCACGATCGCGAATCCCATTCCCGGCACGCCTTCGAGACATTTGCCGCTGGCCGAGATCAGCGCGTCGATGCCGCTGTCCGCCAGCGCGATCGGCAGCGCGCCGAACGAACTCATCGCATCGACGATCAGCCGCTTGCCGTGCCGCCGGCACGCGGCCGCGATCGCGTCGAGCGGATTCAGGATCCCGGCGCTCGTTTCCAGGTGCACGAGCGCGACGTGCGTGATGCGCGGCTCGCGCGCGAACGCAGCCTCAATGGCCGCCGCGTCGACGGCCGCGTCTTCGCCGAACGGCAGCGCGATCGCGTCGATACCGAGCCGGCCGAGAATTTTCAGGATGCGCGCGCAATACGCGCCGTTCTCGGGCACCAGCACGACGCCGTCGCGCGGCACCAGCGTGCCGAGCGCGGCTTCGACCGAGAACGTGCCGCTACCCTGCATCGGCACGCATACGTACTCGTCTCCGCCATGCGCGATGGCGACGAGATCCGCGCAGACGCTGGCCGTCAGCTGGTTGAAAGCGGCATCCCACGACCCCCAGTCATGTTGCATTGCGTGGCGTGTTGTGGCGGACGTGGTGAGCGGGCCGGGCGTGAGCAGGATCGGGTCGGGCATGGCTTTTGTCTCCAGCAAAGGGCGAACGAAACACCGGATGGCATTTCCGAATGACTTGCATGATAGTGGCAAAATGTGTCATTTTTTGGAAATTGTGGCATTCGTCACGGCTTTGTCATCGAACGCTGTGATCCTTCGGTTGCCGCGCGACACCCAGCCTGAGCGCGGTAGCGAGGCGGGCCGCCAGGCGGCTCGCCCGAAGACAACAGGAGAGCCGGATCGTGCCCCGGCCGTTTGGTGTTCCGCCTACGGAGAAGTGAGATGACACTGCAGAAACCCTCGCGCGCCGCCGCCGGCGCGTTCCGCAAACTCGCGCTGGCCGCCTGCGCCGCCGGTCTGCTGCAAGGCGCCGCGATGCCGGCGCATGCGGCAAACGCGGTCGTGCTGTACACGGCGGACGGCCTCGAGAACCTCTATCGCGACGTGCTGCCGGCTTTCGAGAAGAAGGAAGGCGTGAAGGTCAACATCGTGACGGCGGGCAGCGGCGAGGTGGTGAACCGCGCGAACATCGAGAAGAATTCCCCGAAGGCCGACGTGATCGTCACGCTGCCGCCGTTCATCCAGCAAGCCGGCCAGATGGGCCTGCTGCAGCCGTACCAGAGCGTGAACTACAAGAACGTGCCGGCCATCGCGAAGGCCGAGGACGGCACCTGGGCGACGTTCGTGAACAACTACTTCTCGTTCGCGATCAACCCGGACGTCGTGAAGAACCAGCCGAAGACGTTCGCCGACCTGCTCGCGCCGGCCTACGCCGGCAAGGTCGCGTACTCGAACCCGGCCACGGCCGGCGACGGGATGGCCGTGCTGATCCTGACGACGTCGCTGATGGGCGAGGACAAGGCGTTCGACTATCTCGCGAAGCTGTCGCAGAGCGTGAAGTTCCACACGAAGGGCACGGGCTACCTGAACGTGCTGCTGTCGCGCAACGAGATCAGCGTCGCGAACGGCGACCTGCAGATGGACCTCGACGACGCCGAACACGGCGCGCTGTCCATCAAGCCGATCTTCCTGGCCGCGAAGGACGGCGACCAGCCGACCACGTTCCAGCTCCCGTACGGCATCGGCCTGATCAAGAGCGGCCCGAACCAGGACGCCGGCCGGAAGCTGATCGACTACCTGATGTCGACGGAAGTGCAGTCGAAGGTGCCGGACATGTACGGCATCCCGGGCCGCACCGACGTGCCGCTGGCCGGCAAGAACGGCGAAGCGGTCAAGAAGGCGATCGCGGGTGTGAAGCTGATTCCGGTCGACTGGACCCAGGTGATGGCGAAGAAGCCGGTGTGGATCGAGCGCTGGAAGAAGGACGTGATCGGCAGCTCGGGCAAGCAGCTCGACGTCGTCAAGCCGAAGTGATCGGCGCACGCCGCCTGTATTCGCGAGCAAGAGGATGAACCCGGTGGAAACCACCCTGACCCATCCCGGCGCATTCGGCGCCGCCGAACCGCACGCGACGCTGCGGTCCGGCGCGCCGGGCGGCGTGCAGATCGAGCATCTGAGCGTGCGCTACGGCGCGCGCACGGTGCTGGAGGATCTGTCGCTGTCGATCGGCGCCGGTGAATTTCTGACCGTGCTCGGCAAGAGCGGTTGCGGCAAGACCACGCTGCTGCGCTTCATCGCCGGGTTCGTGAAGGCCGACGGCCTGACCGGCACGCTGACCGTTGCCGGACGCGACCTGACCTATGCGCCGCCGCACAAGCGCAACCTCGGTCTGCTGTTCCAGAATTACGCGTTGTTCCCGCACCTGTCGGTGTTCGAGAACGTCGCATTCGGGCTGCGCGCGCGTGGCATGGCGTCGTCGGAAGTGACGCGCCGCGTCGCCGATGCGCTGAAGCTCGTGCAGCTCGGCGACGCGGGTCACCATCTGCCCGCGCAACTGTCGGGCGGGATGCAGCAGCGCGTCGCGCTGGCCCGCGCGCTGGTAATCGAGCCCGACGTGCTGCTGCTCGACGAGCCGCTGTCGGCGCTCGACGCCAACCTGCGCGCGTCGGTGCGCAGCGAACTTAAGGCGCTGCACGAGCGCCTGCCGAACCTGACCGTCGTCTGCGTGACGCACGACCGCGACGATGCGCTCGTGCTGTCCGATCGCGCGCTGCTGATGCGCGATGGTCACATCGCGCAGCTCGGCACGCCGCAGCAGTTGTACGACGCGCCGCGCGACGGCTACGTCGCGCGCTATCTCGGCCCGGCGAACCTGCTGCCGCCGCATGTGATCTTCCCGCTCGGCGATCCGCGCCACGAGGTGCGCGGCAAGGTCGCGTGCGTGCGTCCCGAGCGGCTGACCGTGATGCCGCCCGCAGCGGGCGGCCTGCACGGCACGGTGTCGTCGGTCGAATGGCAGGGCGCGGACCTGTCGATCGCCGTCGTGATCGACGCGGCGCCCGACGAGCCCGTGCGCGTCACGATGCAACGCGGCCGCGGCGCGGCTCCCGAGCGCGGTGCGCGCGTGTCCCTGCATTGCGAGGCAGACGATGTCGTCCTTATCGAGCCCTGAAGCCGGCCTGCCGCCGCACGTGCTCGCGTCGGCCGCCGCACACGCCGCGGCCGCGCGGCGCCACAGGCGCATGGGCGATTTGCACCTCGCCGCGCTGGCGATCGTCGTGCTCGGCCCGCTCGTCGTCTATCCGCTGGTGCGGCTCGTGCTGCTGAGCGTGTCGGGCGATCACGGGCTGAGTTTCGCCGCGTACCGCACCTTCTTCGGCAATCCCGACACGCGCAACGTGCTGCTGACGACGCTCGGCGTGCTGTTCGCGAGCGCCGGCACCGCATCGGTGTTCGGCGTGCTGCTGGCCGCGCTGCTGTTCTTCAAGCCGTTCCCGGGTGCATCGCTCGTCACGCGCTTCCTGGAGCTGTACGTCGCGTTTCCGTCGTTCCTCGTCGCGTTCACGCTGATCTTCCTGTACGGCTCGCAGGGCTCGATCAGCATCGCGCTGCAGCACCTGTTCCATCTCGAGCATCCGCCGCTCGATTTCCTGTTCGGCATCGGCGGCGTGATTCTCGCGCAGACCGTGTTCTACACGCCGTTCGTCGTGCGGCCGACGCTCGCGTCGTTCGCGACGCTGGACCTGCGGCTGATCGAAGCCGCGCGCAGCCTCGGCGCGCCCGGCTGGATGCTCGCGCGCCGCGTCGTGCTGCCGATCGCGTGGCCGGGCATCGCCGCCGGCACCGTGCTGTGCTTCCTGCTGACGCTGAACGAGTTCGGCATCCTGCTCGTGCTCGGCAGCGCGCGGCTCGTCACGTTGCCGGTCGCGATCTACAGCAGCGCGACCGTCGATCTCGACCTGCCGACCGCGTCGGCCGGCGCGGTCGTGATGTTGACGCTGTCGCTGGCGTTGTATGCGGTTTATCGCCGGGTGAACCGGCGTGCGACGGGAGGGAACGATGTCCGCTGAATTCCGTATCGGGCAGGCCGTGCCGCGGCACCAGGTCGGCTGGACCGACGCGTTGCTCAAGCATGCGTCGCGCGCCGCGCTCGCATTGGCCGCGTTCGCGTGCTTCTGGCTGTTCGTGCTGCCGGTGATCGTCGTCGCGCTGTCGAGCGTGTCGACGCAGTGGTCGGGCACGATCTTGCCGGCCGGCTACAGCCTGCGCTGGTTCGAGCGGCTCGGCTCGCCGGAATACGACGCGCTGCTGACGAGCCTCGAAATCGGCTTCGGCGTATCGGCGCTCGGCACGATCCTCGGGCTGTGGCTGGCGCTCGCGCTCGAAGGGCGCGACCGGCGCGGCCTCGGGGCGGTCGTCGACGCGCTCGTGATGGTGCCGAACGGCGTACCGAGCGTCGTGCTCGGGCTCGCGGTGCTGATTGCGTATCACCGGAAGCCGCTCGACCTGTCCAGCTCGGCGGCGATCGTCGTGCTGGTGCAGCTCGCGCTGATTCTGCCGTTCTGCTATCGCTGCGCGGCCGCCGCGCTGCGCCCGGAATTGACCGTGCTGCGCGAAGCTGCCGCGAGCCTCGGTGCGCCGCCCGCGATGGTGCTGCGCCGCGTGCTGCTGCCGCAGCTCGTGCCGGCGCTGCGCGCGAGCCTCGCGCTCGGCTTCGCGCTGTCGCTCGGCGAGCTCGGCGCGACGCTGACGGTATATCCGCCCGGCTTCGCGACCGTGCCGATCGTCGTGATCGGGCAGGTGGAGCGCGGCTACTACCTGCCGGCGTCGGCGCTGTCGCTGCTGATGCTCGGCGCGTCGCTCTTGGCGTTGCTGCTGATCGCCGCGCGCGTGCCGCGCGGCAAGCGGGCGGCATCATGAACGCCGCGTTCGCGTTGCGGCTCCCCGGCGAGCAACCGTCAGCCGGCAAGGGTGCGCCGGATCTCGCGGGACGCTCGATCGACGTCAACGGCCGGCGCTACCGGCTGCCGGTCGAGCCGACCGTCGTCATCTGTGTCGACGGCTGCGAGTACGACTATCTCGAACGGGCGGTGGCAGCGGGCGTCGCGCCGTTCATCGGCCGGATGATCGAGCAAGGCACCGCGTGGCGCGCCGATTGCGTCGTGCCGACCTTCACCAACCCGAACAACCTGTCGATCGTCTGCGGCGTGCCGCCGTCGGTTCACGGCATCTGCGGCAACTACTTCTGGGATCCGGCCGCCGACGGCGGGCGCGGCGCCGAAGTCATGATGAACGACCCGGCCTACCTGCGGGCCGGCACGCTGCTCGCCGCGGCGTCCGACGCCGGTGCGCGGGTGGCCGTCGTGACCGCGAAGGACAAGCTGCGCCGGCTGCTCGGCTGGCAGCTGAACGGCATCTGCTTTTCGGCCGAGAAGGCCGCGCAGGCCAATCTCGCGGAAAACGGGATCGTCGACGTGCTCGACTGGGTCGGCCTGCCGTCGCCGGATGTGTACAGCGCGGCATTGTCCGAATTCGTGTTCGCGGCCGGCGTACGCCTCGCGCAGACGCGGCAGGTCGACCTGATGTACCTGTCGACCACCGACTACGTGCAGCACAAATGCGAGCCGGGCAGTGCCGGCGCGAACGCGTTCTACGCGATGATGGACGGCTACCTCGCGCAGCTCGACGCGCTCGGCTGGGTGATCGGGCTCACGGCCGATCACGGGATGAACGCGAAGCACGATCCGGAGACGGGCCGGCCGAACGTGATCTATCTGCAGGACGCCTTCGACGGCTGGTACGGCACGCAGGCGGCGCGCGTGATCCTGCCGATTACCGATCCGTACGTCGTGCATCACGGCGCGCTCGGTTCGTTCGCGACGATCTACCTGGCGCCGGGCGTCGATCGGCCCGAAGCGATGTGGCGCATCGGTGGCCTCGATGGCGTCGAGCTCGTGCTCGACAACGCGGAAGCCGCCGCTCGTTTCGAACTGCCGGCCGACCGGATCGGCGATCTCGTCGTGATCGGCCGCCGCGACATGACGCTCGGTACGCGTGAACGCGACCACGATCTGTCGGGCCTCACGGTGCCGCTGCGTTCGCATGGCGGCGTGTCGGAGCAGGAGGTGCCGCTGCTGTTCAATCGCCGTATCGAGCGGGACGATCCCGCACGTCGCCCGCGCAACTTCGACGTATTCGATTTCGTGTTGAACCGGATCGCGACATGATGGCTCATCCGCGGCAAGATCATCCGTCGTTTCGTGCCGAAGCGTTGCGTTGGTGCGGCACGCGCGCGATGCGCGAGCGCACGCTCGACGTCACGGACCCGTACACGGGCACGCGCGTCGGCACCGCGCCGCTCGCCAGCGTCGACGACGTGCGTGCGGCGTTCGATTACGCGATGGCCTACCGGCCGACGCTGACGCGCTACGAACGCTCGCAGATTCTCGAACGTGCGGCCGCGCTGCTGCGCGAGCGCACCGAGGAGGCGTCCGACCTGATCACGCTCGAGTCGGGATTGTCGAAACAGGATTCGCGCTACGAGATCGGCCGGGTGGCCGACGTGCTGAAGTTCGCGGCGGTCGAGGCGCTGCGTGACGACGCGCAGAGTTTCTCTTGCGACCTGACGCCCCACGGCAAGGCGCGGCGCGTGTTCTCGCAGCGCCAGCCGCTCGACGGCGTGATCGTCGCGATTACGCCGTTCAATCATCCGATGAACCAGGTCGCGCACAAGATCGCGCCGGCGATCGCGACCAACAACCGCGTGATCGTGAAGCCGTCGGAGAAGGTACCGCTGTCGGCGTTCTATCTGGCCGACCTGCTGTATGAAGCCGGGCTGCCGGAACCGATGCTGCAGGTGCTGACCGGCGACCCGGCCGAGATCGCGGACGAGCTCGTCACGCATCCGCATGCGTCGCTGATCACGTTCACGGGCGGCGTCGCGATCGGCAAGGCGATTGCGGCGCGGGCCGGCTACCGGCGCATCGTGCTGGAGCTGGGCGGCAACGATCCGCTGATCGTCCTCGCCGATGCCGATCCCGACCGCGCGGCGTCGCTCGCGGTGTTGGGCTCGTACCGGAATTCGGGCCAGCGCTGCACGGCCGTCAAGCGGATGCTGGTGCAGCGCTCCATCGCGCCGGCGTTCACCGAATTGCTCGTCGAGAAGACGCGCGCCTGGAAATACGGCGATCCATTCGATCCCTCGAACGAAATGGGCACGGTGATCGACGAAGCCGCGGCGCGACTGTTCGAGGCACGCGTGAACGAGGCGGTCGCGCAGGGCGCGCGCCTGCTGACAGGCAATGTGCGGCGCGGCGCGTTGTACGCGCCGACCGTGCTCGACAACGTCGATCCGTCGATGACGCTGGTGCGCGAGGAGACCTTCGGGCCCGTGTCGCCCGTCATCGCATTCGATACGATCGACGACGCGATCCGGCTCAGCAACGGCACGGCGTTCGGGCTGTCGTCGGGTGTCTGTACGGACAGCACGGCCGCCGTCGTACGGTTCGTGAACGAGTTGAACGTCGGCACGGTGAACGTATGGGAAGTGCCCGGATACCGGATCGAACTGTCGCCGTTCGGCGGGATCAAGGATTCGGGGCTCGGTTACAAGGAAGGCGTCCAGGAGGCGATGAAGAGTTTCACGAACCTGAAGACGTTTTCGCTGCCTTGGGAGTAAACGAATGGCGCTGACGGTGGAAGAGATCCACGGCCTGTATCGCGAGCATGGCCATGTGGCCTATAGCGGCGAACCCGTCACGCAGCTCGAGCATGCATTGCAGAGCGGGTTGCTGGCGGAAGCGTCCGGGGCGGACGAAGCGCTGGTCGCGGCGGCGTTCCTGCACGACCTCGGCCATTTGCTGAATCGCCAGGGCGACACGCCGAGCGCGCGCGGGATCGACGATCTGCATCAGTATTACGTGCTGCCGTTCCTGCGGCCGCTGTTTTCCGACGCGGTGCTGGAGCCGATCCGGTTGCACGTCGACGCGAAGCGCTGCCTGTGCCGCACGGACGCCGGCTATTTCGAGAGCCTGTCGCCGGACTCGGTGCGCAGCCTGGCGTTGCAGGGCGGTATCTTCAGTGACGAGGAAGCGGCGGCGTTCCTGCAGCGCCCGTTCGCGGAGGACGCGCTGCACCTGCGCCGCTGGGACGATACGGCGAAGGAGCCAGGCAAGGCGACGCCGGATCTCGATCACTATATGGCGATCGTCGCACGCCAGGCGCGCGTGGCTTCCTGACGGTTCGGTTGCTTCTATATAAGGCGCCGCACGCGGCAGCGTGCGGCGCCTTATATTTTTTGCGAAACCCCTTGCGCGATCGCCGTGAGCTGCATAGAATCACGCCTCTTTCGCGCTAACGGAAACGCGGCGCGGAAGGAAGGGAAGCAGTGCCGTTGGAGTTCGGAAGTAGCGAGCCTCGGCGGTACGGAAGTTGAGCCCCGCAGTCGCAACGAAGTCGTTCAGAAAGTTGTTGACGAACTGCGAAACACGGTTCATAATCTCGCTTCTCTGCTGCTGAAAACGCAGCGCTGCT
>NZ_JACCQC010000038.1:0-56045 GCF_015712225.1 Burkholderia sp. 9775_39
GTGTCGGCGGGCGGCGGGGCATCGTGTGGCGCGGGCGACGAAGCCGTCTCGGCTGCCGTTTCGGCTACGTCGGCTGCGCCGATTCCGACTTCCGCGAGCGCCTCCGCGTAGTGGCGGTTCGGCCGGTCGGCGACGATCTCGCCGTCGCTGATCTCGATGATGCGCCGCGCATGGCGCGCCACCGCCTTGTCGTGCGTGACGATCACGATCGTATGGCCGAGCGCGTTCAGCTCGTGCAGGATGCGGATCACGTCCTGGCCGCTTTTCGTGTCGAGTGCGCCGGTCGGTTCGTCCGCGAGGATCACCTGGCCGCCGTTCATCAGCGCGCGCGCAATGCTCACGCGCTGCTGCTGGCCGCCGGACAGTTGGCCGGGACGGTGATGCGCGCGATCCGCGAGCCCGAGGCGCGCGAGCAACGCGCGGGCGCGTGCATGCCGCTCGGCGCGCGGGGTGCCCGCGTAGATCGCCGGCATTTCGAGGTTCGCGACCGCGTCGACGTGCGGCAGCAGGTGATAGCGCTGGAATACGAAGCCGAAGTGCTCGCGGCGCAGCTGCGCGAGCTCGTCGCTGTCGAGCATGTGCGTGTCGCGGCCGCCGACCGTGTAGGTGCCTTCGCTCGGATGATCGAGGCAGCCGAGGATGTTCATCAGCGTCGACTTGCCGGACCCCGACGCGCCGACGATCGCGACGATCTCGCCCGCGTCGATCGACAGGTTGACGTTGTTCAGGACGACGACGTCCTTGTCGCCGGCCGGAAAGCGTCGCGTGACGGCGGCGAGTTTCAGCAGGGGCTGGCGCATCGTTACACCACGTCCGACAGCGGTGCGCGCTCGTCCGCCGACGCTTCGCCGATCACGACGCGCTCGCCGTCCTTCAGGCCGGCCAGCACTTCGACGCGCACGTTGTTGTTGATGCCGATGCGGATATGGCGCGTTTCCGTGCTGCCGTCGGCGCGCAGCACGCGCACCGCCACGGTGCCGTCCTTGCGCTTCTCGCCGAGCGCGGCGGCCGGAATGCTGAGCGCGTTGCGCGCGTTGCCGAGCACGATGTTGACCTGCGCGGTCATCGCGATGCGCAGCCGGTGCTCGGGATTCGGCACGTCGAACAGCGCGTTGTAGAACACCGCGCTGTTCGGTTTCGCGCCGCCACCCGCGCCGCCGCCGAGCGGGCTTTGCGCTTCGGCGTAGTTCTGCGGCGCCGGTTCGATCGCGCGCAGCTTGCCGTAGTGACGCTTGTCCGGTTCGCCGAGGATCGTGAAATACGCGGTCTGGCCGGCGCTTACGCGAATCACGTCCGCTTCCGACACCTGCGCTTTCACGGTCATCGTGTCGAGATTCGCGAGCTTCAGGATCACCGGCGCCTGTTGCTGCGCGATCACGGTCTGGCCTTCCTGCGTGACGATCGCGACGACCTCGCCGTCGATCGGCGCGACGATGCGCGTGTAGCCGAGGTTGGCCTGCGCGGTCTCGATCTGGATGCGGGCCGAACGGATCTGCGCGGCGAGCGACGCGAGCGTCGCGCGCTGCACGTCGAGCGCAGCGCGCGCGGCCTCGAACGATTCGCGCGACGTCGCGTCGTCGGGCAGCATCGCCTGCTGGCGGCGGAACGCGAGTTCGGCCTGGGTCAACTGCGCGGCGGTCGATTGTTGCTGCGCGCGCAGGCTTTCTTCGCTGGCGCGCGCCTGGCGCAGCGCGTTTTCCGAGATCACCGGGTCGATCTCGGCGAGCCACTGGCCTTTCGTGACCTTGTCGCCGAGCTTGACCTTCAGCGTCTTCAACTGCCCCGACACCTGCGCGCCGACGTCGACTTGCCTGAACGCCTGCAGCGCGCCGGTCGCGAGCACCGCGTTCTCGAGATCGCCGCGCGTGACGGGCGCGGACAGGTACTGCGGATGCTTGTCGGGCGCGCAGGCCTTCAGCGTGACGCCGACGGCGATTGCGACGACGGCAAGGGTAGCCAGCACGATGCGCCGGCGGCGATGGGTCTTCTGGGTCATGAGAATGCAGCGAGGATGAAGCGGGCGCCGGCGATGCGTGCGGCCGAACGGAACGATCCGGTCGGCGCCGCGTGCCGGGCGTGTTGCCCGCGACGGGTTCCGCGTACGCATCGCGCGGGCGTGCCGAATCGAATCAGGCGCTCATGGTAAGCGAGGAATTCGCGCCAAATCGTGTGGAAATTGTGCTGAATTGTGTGGACGCCGTATCGATGCGCGGGCCGGACGGTGCAATTGTTTCGATCTGTGAAGGCGGCGATCCGCCGCGACCGCGCTACCGCCGCGCGGCGACGATCGCCATCATCGGCCGGTCGCGTTCCTCGTCGAGAGCGGGCAGCGCGTCGACCTGCCCGGGCGTCGGCGCCCATTCGTCGAGGTGCGTGAGCGTGAAGCCGCTGCGGATCAGCAGGTTCACGAGCGTACCGAGCGTGCGATGCTGCTTGACGACGCCCGGCGCGAGCCAGTCGGTCACGCGTTCGCCTTCGCGCTGGTAGCCGTCGAGCGGCCACGAGCGGTTGCCCTGCGCATCGACGACGAAACCCGGCCGGCGCGGCGCCGTATAGATCGGATGCTCGATCGAGAACACGAGCCGGCCGCCCGGCACGAGCGCGCGGTGGATCGTGCGCAGCAGCGTGTCGAGGTGCACGACGTAGTGGAATGCGAGCGAGCTGTACGCGAGGTCGAACGCGGCATCCGGCAGCGCGAGCGTTTCGAGGTCGGCGCGACGGTACGTGATCGCCGGATGCGCGGTGGTCGATGTCGCGCGTTCGAGCATGCGTTCGGACACGTCGATGCCGAGCACGCCGGCAGCGCCCTGGTCGGCGGCCCAGCGGCTGAACCAACCGTAGCCGCAACCGAGATCGAGCACGTGACGGCCGTGCAGGTCGGGTAGCAGCGCGCGCAGCGCGGGCCATTCGGGCGCGCCGTCGAGCCCGTGAATCGAGCGGTTCAGGCGGCTGTAACCTTCGAAGAAGGCCGGGTCGTCGTAGATGTTCTGCGTCATGCGTCGGCTCAGGTGCGGGTGGGGCGCGCAAGGTGGTACGCCCGATCCCGCGAGCTTACGCGCGCTGCCCACCCGCGTCGATCCTGCGCTGCGTGTCGACATCGACGATCTCGCGGATCGCGCTGAACAGCGGCGCGGCGTCGGTATAGCGCCGGCCGTAGCCGAGATTGAACGCATAGTCGAAATCGGGCGGATTGCTGCCCTGGTTGTGCTGCAGGATCGTTTCGAGCTTGTCGAGCGCTTTCGCCGCGCGGGCTTCCGGCGAGGTGGCTGCCTCGTATTCGTCCCACAGCGCGACGATCTCGTCGCGCGCCGCGCGGTCGAGCGACGCGGTCAGCGTCAGCAGATCGTCGCGTTCGTGCGCGCTCTTGTCGGGGTGCGCGGCCTGCTCGATCGCGGGGATGTCGCCGTGCAGCGCCTCGCCGAGGTCGTGGACGACGCACAGTTTCAGCAGCTTCAGCGTATCGACGCCGGGCAGCGCGTCGGCGAACACGAGCGCCATCAGGCACAGCCGCCAGCTATGCTCGGCCGTGCTTTCCGCGCGCCCGGCCGACGTGTGGCCGCTGCGCAGCACGTCTTTCAGGCGTTCGGCGTCGCGCAGGAAATCGAGGCGCGCGCGGATCGTATCGGGATTCATGGTCGGCGTCCTTGCGATGAACCGCCAAGCGTACGCCGGCCGGCCGCGGGGTGTCCACGCATGAAATATGCGTGGGCGTCAGTGCGCGTCCAGCGTTTCCACGAGCCGCACGGCCGAGCCGTCCGACAGCGTCATCCGCGTCCATCGGCACAGGCTGCCGCGAATCGGCACGACGCGCGACGCGTTCGCGCCGGTATCGAACTCGACGCTCGGCGGTCCCGCGCGGTCGTACCAGCCGAGCGGGTCGAGCGCGGCTTCCATGCGGGCGATTTCCGGCGTCGCATAGCGCCACAGCGACGCGCCGAGCAGCGTCGAAAGCGGCCGCGAGAACTCGGCCGCGCGCGCCGGCGAGCTGGCCAGCAGGCGGTGCGTGAGGTCGCACACGAGATGCATGCGGCCCGTGCTGCCGGCGATCAGCCGCGCGAGCGCGTGGTCGCCCGCGGAATCGAGGCGCGCGGCGAGCAGCCGTTCGGCCGTCGCGCGCTCGGCGGGCGACATCTGCTGAAGGCCGGCTTCCCAGCGGGAGATCGTCGATTGCGCGACGCGGAACAGTTCGGCTGCATGGCTTTGCTTTACGCGGTGCAGCGCGCGCCAGCGCTTGAGTTGCGGGCCGAGCGAGGATGGATGAAGCGGTGAGGCGGTCATGACGATGTTCCTGTTGGGACCGTACCGTGCGCGCCGTGACAGCGCCGTTACATGATTCTGATGCCGCCGTTTGCCTGGATCGCGATTGCCGCAAACGGCACGAGCACGATGCCGCCCAGCACGAGTACGCCGTCGGCGGCCACGGTGATCGGCGTGGCGAGAATCCGCAGACCCATGCCGACGACGGACGGCGATTCCTTGATGTAGACGGAGTACGGGCGGTTGAACGGTTGCGCGGCCGCCTTGTCCTTCTCGACGAAGCCTTCGGTCGAGTAGCGCTTGCCGTCGATGTCGCCTTCGAGCACGAGGCCGGCCGGCTCGCTGGCGAAGCCGTCGGCGGAGGCGGCCCGTCGATCGTCGTCCGAAGCGTCTTTCGGCAGCACGATCCGGTAATGCCCGGTGACGCTGCCGCCGCTCGCGTGAAAGCCCTCGAATGTCGTGCGTACCGATTTCCGGTAGCCGGACAGTAGTACCGGCCGCAATTGGGCTGGCAGATCGAAGATGTAATGGTAGCGCGTGCCGAGGACGACCAGTTTCTTGCCGTCTTCGGTCATCATGAATGCGGATACGTGTTCGCTGTACGCGTCGTTCTTGTACAGCTTCGGCGTGAAACAGCCCGACAGCGCGAGGCTGCTCGCGGCGACGCCGGCGGCCAGCAGGCGCCGGCGCGTGATGGATGTGCTCATTTCTTGTTGTCCCGTCTGTGCGGTTCGGTTGGGTGGCTTTCGCCCTCGGAAGCTGGATTCTCGCGTATCCGTCGCACGTTGTCGAACCCGAACCCTGCCGTGGCAGTGGGCAGCCGCGCCCGTCCGCGCCCCGCCGAAAACGTTTTCGCCAGGCTTTCAACCGGCTCCGCCATATCTTATTATTCGGCCAGAGCGGCGCGTGCCGGCCGCCATCGATCACGTTGACGACATGACGGGCCGGCCACGACAACCGCCTTCCGGCCGGCACGTCGCCCGACGCGCGGTCGAAACGACAGGGGGCGCGAGGCCGCGCGTATCCCGAAAAAATACGAGGGCGCAATGGTACGACTGGTGTTGCTGCTGCTGGGCATCGAATATCTGCGAACCCGCTGGCGCGGGCTGACCGTGCTCGGCTGGCTGTGGGTGGTGGCGGGCGTCGGCATTTTCATCGACGCGCTCGATGGTGCGCTGCATTTCCCGATCGAGCTGTTCGCATGGTTGTTCCTGATCGAGGGGCTCGCGACGCTCGCGGTGGCCGGCAGCGGGGTCGGCGGCCAGCGCATTCTGCGCTACGTGAAAGGCATCGCGGTCGTGGTGGCCGCGGGGCTCGTGTTTGCCGGCCATCATCACGGCCACTTCCTGCTGTCGATGATCTTCGGCACGCTGTTCCTCGTCGACGGGCTGCTGCAGTGCACGTCCGCGTGGATGGTGCGCTATCGCCGCTGGAATGTCGCGTTCGCGTGGGGTGTCGTCGAGATCCTGCTGGCGGTCTTCTTCTTCCAGCCGTACCCGACGCACTACGCGGGCACCGTGCCGTACTGCCTCGGCCTGCTGCTGATGTTCGGCGGAATGCACATGCTGAGCCTCGCCGCGCGCGTGCGGCGGCTGACGCGCAATCCGGCGTTCGCGACCTCGCCCGCGCCGGCGCTGGCGCCGGATCTCGACGATGCGCAGTACCCGCCGCAGTTCGCGCAATCCGAATGGGACGGGCCGCCGGCCGACGGCGAGCGGGCGCTGACCGTGCACGTGTGGACCCCGACCGGCACGTCGAAGGCCGAAGCGCAGCGCTATCCGGTGATCGATCGCTACATCGCGGCGGTGGACGTCAATGGCGTGATCTCGACCGGCCATGCGGCGCTGGAATCGCCGGAGGGCATCTACATCAGCCTGTATCCGGCTGTCGAGATCGATCGTTCTCCGGACGAATTCACGCGTATCCTGCGCGCGACGCGCGAGAACGACGTGCCCGGCCTGTTTCAGCCCGACTATGCGACCGAGTCGAAAGCGTGGTGCCCGTCGACCGTGCGCGTGCGCATCCGCAACTACGATCCGGCCAAGCTCGAGGCGTTCTGGTCGTCGTATCGGCAGAACGTCACGTACAACCTCACGCACCGCAACTGCTCGAGCACCGTGTCGAACGCGCTCGAGGCGGCGCTCGACGGTGCGGTGTGGCGGCTGAAGGGCGCGCGGGCCGGGTGGGGTGCATTCGTGCGGCTGCTGCTCACCCCCGAGTTGTGGGTGGCCGCGCAGATCCGCAAGCGCGCGGTGACGATGGCGTGGACGCCCGGACTCACGCTCGACTATGCGCGCGCGCTCAGCATGCTCGCCGATCCGCGTCCGTTCGCATGGTGGAAGGTGGCGCGCTCGGCGGTGAGCGCGATCATGGCGTCGCGGCGTGCGTGGCGCGAGCAGGACAGCGCGGCGTTGTCGCCGGGCGGCTCGGAGGCGGCGTCGATGAAGTGAAACGCGTGATGCCGGACGCGGGCCCGGCATCACGAAGGGCGCCCGGCGCGGCCCGGCGATATTGCCCGCTACCCGCACCCACGGACGACAACAATGAACAAGACGAGAACGTTCCGCATCGTGATTCCCGCCGCGCTGGCGCTGGCGAGCGCCGGCCTCGCGCAGGCGGGCATGGACGAAGTGCCGCGCATGAGCAACGACGTGTATCGGATGTCGGTATCGTTCTGCTCGAACGTCACGGCCGACGAGAAGATCATGTGCCAGGGCGACATGATCGCCGCGGGCAGCAGGATCGTCGCGGCGATCGGCGGCCTGCCGCCGGCTTCCGCGTCGGCGATCGACGAAGGCGCGCGCAACAAGCTGCCGCCGGAAGAGCGCAAGGGCCTTGCGCCCGTCGAGCCGCGCGCGATCGACAAGGACGACGATCTGGCCGGCCTCGCCGGCATGGTGCGCCTGTGCGACGTGTACGAATCCGGGCCGGCGTCGCGCGCGCGGCACCACGCGGCGCTGCAGCAGAAGGCGCCCGATGTCGCACCGCGTGTCGAGGCGTTGCTGGCCGATGAGTCGACCGCGGCGCGCCAGCGCGTCAGTATCGGCGTGTGGCAGATTCTCGCGCTCGAGGGGCCCGAAGCGTCGGCGCGCGCGTGCACGCAGCTCGGCACCTGAGCGATCACGTGCGGTAAGCGCGTGCCGTTCGACCGTCGACGCACGGGTGCCGACCATGCGGCATCCGTGACGATCAGCTCAGTCGTGCGCGATCGTGGCCGGCCCGATCCGTATCGGCTTGCCGAGCGTTCGGGCGACCGGCGAGGCCCGTACCGCGTCGCGGACGAGTATGTGCTGCGCCTGCGACAGCGGCACCACGAAGCGCAGGGCGATGTCGAAACCGGTTTCGACATCGCGGCGTTCGAGGGTGACGTCCACCGTACAGGCCGGCAGCGTCACGCCCGCGCGTTCCGCTGCCAGTTCGACCGACATGCAGACGCAGGCCGCCAGCGCGCTTTCGAGCAACTCGTGCGGCCGCAGGCCGGCGTCGCCGCCTTTGCCTGCCTTGTGGGTGTCCGAGCGCACGACGCTGCGCCCGTTTCCGATCTCGACGCAGTACGGCTTGCCCAGCCGTGTGGCCGTCACCATGGGGATGCTCCGTTGCAGGATGAAAGTGGCGACAGCGTATGCCGGGGGCGCATGCGGCGGAAGGCAATCGCCGGTACCGGTACCGGCTGTAACAGGTTCGGCGGTACCCCGCGCGTTCTTTCGTGCACCTTCACATTCGTGCCACGTTGCGGCAGCAACAATCGCGGGCAGACATTCGACAACCTTGCGGCGCATCCCGCGACCGCAAGCCTTTTCCGAGGAAACACGCCATGCTCAAGACGCTCGCCCGCGCCGCTGCCGCACTCGCCGTCGCTTCCGTGTCACTGCACGCCGCCGCGCAGACCAGCTACGACTACCTGTTGCTCGCCGCATCGTGGGAGCCGGGTTTCTGCGCGTCGCACGACACACCGGAATGCACGAACCTCGCCGGATCGTACGCGGCGACGAGCCTGTCGCTGCACGGGCTGTGGCCGAACCGCTACGACGGCAACCAGCCGTTCTACTGCGGCGTGCCGCAGAACGACATCGACCTCGACAACGCGCACCAGTGGTGCAGCATGGACGCGTACCCGATCAGCAGCGCGACGCGCAACACGCTCTCGACGTACATGCCGGGCGTCGCATCCTGTCTCGACAAGCACGAGTGGTTCAAGCACGGCACCTGTTCGAACTCGGCGACGCCCGATGCGTACTGGAACCAGGCGTCGGGCATGATCAGCCGGCTCGGCAACACGTCGTTCAACGCGTTCCTGCAGGCGAACGCGGGCAAGACGGTCACGCGTAACCAGTTGCTGTCGGCGTTCGAAGGCGCGTTCGGCAGCAACACGCGCAGCGCGGTGTCGTTGAAGTGCACGAAGACGAACGGCGTGAGCTACTTCACCGAAGCGTGGATCGCGGTGAAGACGAACGCGACCGCGCAGTTTCCGAGCGCGGCGTCGCTCGTGACGGACGGCAACACGCAGGGCACGTGCCCGACGTCGGGCGTGTTCATCGCGAAGTAAGGCGGATGCTGCGGCTCGGCCGTCGTTACGCCAGCAGCCGCAGCGCCTCCGCGAGCGACAGCACCGTCGTGCGCGATTCGAACGCGGTGGCGAACAGATGCTCGTGGACGATCGGGTCCGGGTCGTAGCAGCAATCCTTGACCGTGTAGAGGCGGAAATCGGCGTCACTCGCATGGGCGATCGACGACAGCATCACGCCGGTCGACGCGATGCCGACCATGATCAGCGAATCGACGCCTTGGGCGATGAGCCGCGCCTGCAGATCGGTGCCGAAGAACACGCTCGCGCGGTGGGCGAGGATCAGCTGCTCGTCGGGCTGTTTGGCCAGCTCCGGGCAGGGGGCATCGTCGATGAAGAGGCCGAGTTGCTTGATGCCCTGGCCGTTCTTGTTGAGCGGACTGACTTCCGGATAGCCGGGACTGAAGCGGAGATTCGCGAACCACACGCCGACGCCGGCCGCTCGCGCCGCGTCGCAGAGGCGGCGCGTATTCGAGAGCAATTCAGGGGCGACCGACGGAAAGAGGCCGAGGATGTCGGTCTGGTAATGCATGACGAGCAGCGCGGTTCGGGATGGCGCGATGCGCGGGATCGGCGAGGAGGAATGGCTGTTGGCATGCGCGCGGGCCGTCGTTGCGACTTTTGATGCGTTGTCCGGATTCATGCGTGGGGCTCCAGTAATCGCTGCGGAATGTCGGGAAAGTCGGTTGTTCCGTATCGTCGGTCACGGCGGCGCCAGCGTGCTCGCGCGTTGCGCAGTCTCGGTTGGATATTTCCCGAGGATATCAACGAGTCGAACGATTTCCAGCGCGGCTTGACGGCAGGGGATCACGGCGTTTCGTTGCGATGCTTGCCGGAATCGCGCGTTGCGGCGACAGCGATCTATCGCACCCGTACCGTTCTTACGCAAGCCGGGGCCGGCGGCTCACCGTTATCGCCGCGTTCTCTGTAGGGGACGACCTCCACGGACATCTGCTCGCGCCAGAAGATCTCGGAGATCCGGCGGCCGTGCTCGCCGTAGTGGGTACGATGATTGAACCCCATCGACTCCAGTGCTCCAGTGAATTGCGCGAAATTCGGCTCGCATGTCGTCAGCGGAGCAGCCGGCATTCCGGGAATCGGATCAAAGCCCAGTTCTACGCGCGTCCCTCTTCCATAGACCACGAACCGCTGGATACCGACCGCCCAGTTACCGGGCAGGCGCTGGCCGTAGCCGAAGCTGTCTTGATCGATCGCGTGGGTCTGCACGCCGAAGCTGCGGTGCACCGCGTCGGGTGTCATGTCGGTAACCTGATTGCTGATCCGAATCAGCTCCAGCATGCCTTGCAGCGCTTGCGTGACGGTCAGGTTCGCCGGGCTTCGCGACTCGACGTGCGACGCCCCGCTGCCGTCGGGTGGGGCATCCGCCGATCGCCCATGTGCGCCGCCGAACGGCAGGCACAGGCTCAATGCCGTCACGGCGGCCAAGGGGTTGACGAAGCCGTGCCTGGTATGAGCGGTTGAAACGACGTGAATTCTGTTCTTGGTCTGCATCACGCTGGATCCTTGTTGTCGTCGAGCAAAGCAACGATGTCCATTCCCCGTGCCCGTCCCGCGCGGCGTTGTGACGACATTGTCGACAATCTCGCCGACGTAATGGCGTCACTTCGTGGTGCGCGTCGACATCAATACGCTGTCACGGCACCGGACGACGCGAGTGTCCACTGAGACTTCTCAAAAAATCGACCTTCCCGTGTACGTCGTCAACCACTCCAGCGCCAGCGTCCCCGCCAACGAGTTCCCGTTCGCATCGAGCCCCGGCGCCCACACGCACACCGCCATCTCCCCCGGCAGCACCGCAACGATCCCGCCGCCGACGCCGCTCTTCGCCGGCAACCCGACGCGATACACGAAATCGCCCGCCGCATCGTACGTCCCGCAGGTCAGCATCAGCGCCGACAGCCGCTTTGCCGAACTCGAATCGACGACCCGTTCGCCGGTCGCCGGCGCGACACCGCCGTTCGCAAGAAACAGCGCGGCGCTGGCCAGTTCGACGCAGTTCATCTCGATCGCACATTGGCGGCAATACGCGTCGATCACGGTATCGGGCGGCATCTGCATGTTGCCGAAGCTCGCCATGAAGTGCGCCATCGCGCGGTTGCGCTCCGCGTGCTGCAACTCCGACAGCGCGACGCGCGAGTCGTAGTCGATGTCGTTCGCGCCGATCAGCCGCCGCACGAACTCGACGAGCGCCGTCTCGGCCTTCACGAAGCGGCGGCACAGCACGTCGGTGACCACCAGCGCGCCCGCATTGATGAACGGATTGCGCGGCTTGCCGCGCTCGCTTTCGAGCTGGACCAGCGAGTTGAACGCGGTGCCGGACGGCTCGCGGCCGACCCGTTCCCACAGTTCGTCGCCCAGCAGCTGGAACGCGAGCGTGCACGCGAACAGCTTCGAGATGCTCTGGATCGAGAAGCGCTCGTGCGCATCGCCGACCGTGTAAACGTTTCCGTCGAGCGTCACGACCGCCATCCCGAACTTGTCGGCGGGCACTTTTGCGAGTTCGGGAATGTAGTCGGCCACCCGGCCCTGGCCAATCCAGGGGGCGAGTTCGGTGTGGATGCGTTCGAGAGTCGTCTGGTAATTCATCGCGTCAGGCAGGGTAGAGGCACGGCCGGATTCCGGCGAGCCCGTATGGAACCGTCCCGGCGCCGATTCGTCAAGCGCGGGCGGAATCGCGCCCTTATTTTCAAGACCGGCAAACAGGCAAGCGGCGGGCGCAGTATCATGCGGTACGTTTCGGCCGATGGCCGGCGTCCGGCACCGGCCGGCGCCGCCGCGGCTTCCCCGATGATCCGACCGCTGCCCATGTCTTTTCGCATCCTGCTCGTCGAAGACGACACCCGCCTGTCCACGCTGATCGCCGGCTACCTGCGCAAGAACGACTATGAAGTCGACACTGTGCTGCATGGTGATGCCGCGGTGCCGGCGATCCTGTCCATTCGTCCCGATCTCGTCATCCTCGACGTGAACCTGCCGGGCAAGGACGGCTTCGAAATCTGCCGCGAGGCGCGCAAGCAGTACGACGGCGTGATCATCATGGTGACCGCGCGCGACGAACCGTTCGACGAGCTGCTCGGCCTCGAATTCGGCGCGGACGACTACGTGCACAAGCCGGTCGAGCCGCGCATCCTGCTCGCGCGGATCAAGGCGCAACTGCGCCGCGCGCCCGCGCGCGCGGCCGAAAGCACCGCGCCGCAGCCGGAGCGCTACGCGTTCGGCAAGTTCTCGATCGACCGCACCGACCGCACCGTCGTGCTGCCCGACGGCAGCACGCCCGATCTGACGTCGGCCGAATTCGACCTGCTGTGGGCGCTCGTGTGTCATGCGGGCGAAGTCGTCAGCCGCGACGACCTGATGCTGCAATTGCGCGGCGTCGAATTCGACGGCCTCGACCGCACGATCGACGGGCGCATCTCGAAGCTGCGCCGCAAGCTGCGCGACGACGCGAGCAACCCGCAGCGGATCAAGACGATCCGCAGCAAGGGTTATCAATTCAGCAAGCACGCGTGGGAATGACGCCGCGCTCGCGCGACGCCGTCACGTTCCGCGCGGGCATTCCGCCTGCCGGCCGGGAGCCGCGATGATCCGACGAACCCGTTCGCACCCCGATGCACCGCCGCTGCCGACGCTGCGCTACGTCAAGTGGCGCTGGCTGCATTTCCGTCGCGCGTGGACCGACACGCGCGCCGACCGCATTCCGAGCTGGTCGCGCCTGTACGTGCGCACCTATCTGCATCTGCTCGGCCTCGTGCTGCTCACCGCACTGGTGCCCGCGCTCGCGCTGTGCGTCGAATTGTCGCCGCAGGTCGTGTGGCATGCGTTCGACTCGTTGCTGGGCGACATCTGGATCGTGCTCGCGTTCGTGTTCACCGCGCCCGCGCTCGCCGCGTACCGGTGGATGCGGCCGGTCTGGTCGGATCTCGTGATGGTGCGCGAGCGGGCGATCGACTTCACCGGCGGCCGCTTCAACACCCGCGCGCGCGAATCGCACAGCGTGATCATCGGTCCGCTCGCGCGCACGCTGAATGCGCTGGCGATGCGCATGGAGCGGCTGATCGCCGCGCAACGCGATCTGACGAACGGCATCTCGCACGAACTGCGCACGCCGCTCGCGCGCGTGCGCTTCGCGCTCGAAATGCTGCGCGAACCGGGCTCGGCGGCCGAATACCAGGGCGCGCTCGAGAGCATCGCGCAGGACGTGACCGAGCTCGAGGAACTGATCGACATGAGCCTCACGTATGCGCGGCTCGAATACAGCTCGCTGCAGTCGAACCTCGAGTCGACCGCGCCCGTCGCATGGTTCGAGCATCAGGTGAACGACGCGCAGCTGCTGTATCCGGAGCGTGCGATCGAGTCGCGCATCGCGATCGCGTCGGATTTGCGCGTGAAGATGGACCGGCGGCTGATGTCGTATGCGATGCGCAACCTGTTGCGCAACGCGAGCAAGTACGCGAAATCGCGGATCGTCGTCGGGATCTCGCTCGTACACGGCAACATCGGAATCTTCGTCGAGGACGACGGCCCCGGCGTGCCCGAGAGCGAGCGCGAACGGATCTTCGACGCGTTCGTGCGCCTCGACCGCCGCACCGGCGGTTACGGGCTCGGCCTGTCGATCACGCGGCAGGTGCTCCACGCGCACAACGGCCGGATCGCGGTCGTCGATCCGGTCGAGCTCGGCGGCGCGCGGTTCGAGATCAGCTGGCCGGTCTAGCGATACGCGGCAAGCGTCCCGAGCCTCGCCGCAACAACGGCACGACAGCACGCAGCCGCGCGCGCCGGACCCGGTGCGTCGCCGGCCTTTCCCGCCATACCTTCCCCTTATCGATGCCTTCCTGCACCGCGAGCGCGTGACGATTCGTTTGCCACGCGGGCGCGCTTTGCATTACGATTGCAATTGCAACTATATGGGTGGCCGATCCGTGACGGCGGACGCGGGCGCCCCGCGACGCAGCAGTGAAGCCGGGGCCGCCACGATGGCCGTCCCCTTGTTCATGCATTCCTGTCCGGGTCACACATCATGCGGCTTTTGAATATCGTGTCTTCTCCCCGCGGCGCGAAGTCGGCTTCGATCGCGGTCGCCAATGCCTTTATCGAGGCGTACCGGCAGACGGGCGCCACGCTCGACGTCGATACGTTGAATGTCTGGGAGGAGGATTTGCCGGACTTTGACGGCGACGCGATCGGCGCGAAATACAAGGGCGTCGCCAACGTGCCGATGGACGAGGCGGAGCAGTCGATCTGGCGACGAATCCAGTCCCTCGTGAAGCGCTTTCAGGAAGCGGACCGGATCGTCGTCGGCGTGCCGATGTGGAATTTCGGCTATCCGTACAAGCTCAAGCAACTGATCGATCTCGTCAGCCAGCGGAACATGCTGTTCACGTTCGATGGCACTGCCTACGGCCCGTTGCTGGAGATTCCGCGCGCACTGGCCATCCATGTGCGCGGGCAGGGCGAGGCGGCCGGCGCGGGACGTGCGGGCCATCCCGGCTTCGGGCATCAGGCCGATTACATCGAATTCTGGCTGAAGTTCATCGGCGTGGACGAGGTCAGAAGCCTGACCGTCGAACACACGTGGCATGCGAGAGTGCACGAAAGCATCGAACGCGCGCAAGCGCGTGCGGTCGCGATGGCCGCCGATTTCTGAGCGGGGAACACGCCGGCGCGACGGCCGCGCGGATGCCGCCGCAGCGGCATCCGCGCATGCTCAATAAGTCCGGCCGAGCTGCAGGTAGACGTTGCGTCGGCCGCCGGGGGCGAGCGCCACGCCGATGTAGACCGGCCCGAACGCGGTCGACAGGCTCGTGAAGAACGTATAGCTCTGCTTGAGCGCGCCGCCGCCGATCTTCTCGCCGGCGGCCCACACGTTGCCGACTTCCGCGCTGGCGCCGATCGACAGGGCCTTGATCGGCGACGCGTTGAACGTCATCAGCTGGTTCATGTACGTCACGTTGCCGTATGCGAGCTCGTTGCCGTTCAACTGGTCGGCCGCATAGGCGGCCAGATGCTGGAAGCCGCCGAGCGTGAAGTTGAACGCGTTGATCAGGTTGGTGCCGCCGATGCTCTTGCCGCCTTCGATCGTCGCGCTGATGCTGTGCCGGCCGAACTGTTGCGCGATCATCGCCTTGCCGTAGATCTCCGTGTACGGCGTGTTGGAGATCGCATCGTCGAATTCCTGCGCCGACTGGCTGTTGTGCGACAGCAGCGAGCGTTCGACGCGGAATTCGGTGTAGTAGCCGTGACGCGGGAACATCGGATCGTCGAGCTGATCGATGACGAGCCGCGCACGGGCGATGAGCGCCTGCGACGTGAAACTCGGCCACAGCAGCGTCGAGCTGCTGCCGTCGTCGGCCGAGAACGGCAGGTTGTAGTTCGGCGAGCCGTGCCCGGTCGCGTAGCCGAGGCCGATCCGGAAGTCACCGAGACGCCCGATCGGCAAGCCGAGGTCGAGCCCCGCGCGCGCCGTCTGCATCAGGTACTGGTTCAGCTTCACGTCATTGCTGTTGTCGTACAGGTTCGCATAGCGACGCTGGTATTCCGCGTACGGCGACAGGTACACGCCATATGCGGCCGGCAGCGGCTGGCGCAATTCGACGCGCGCCGACTGCAGGTCGCTGCCGATCGTCGTGTCCGCGCGGAATTCGAGCCCCGACTCCGTGAGCCACGGCCGCCGGTAGCCGACGTGCAGGCGGAAGCCGCCTTCGTCGGTCGAACTGCTCGACATGCCGAGCCCGAACAGCAGGAAGTTGGGCCCCCAGTACTTCTCGCGCGCGTCGATCTCGAGCACGTTGTCGTCGCCGCGGCTCACGATCTGCTGCGTGACGCTCTCGAAGTTGCCGCCCGTCGTGAGTCCGAGCAGATCCTGGCTGACGGTCTGCGGATCGTAGATGTCGCCGGGTTTCACGTGCAGCGCGTTGCTGACGACCCGCTTCGGCACGCCGCCGCTGGTCTTGATGTCGATGCGCGTGATCCGGATCGGTGGCGGCAGCGGCTGCGCGTGCGCGGACCGGTACGCCGCGTACTGTTCCGGCGTGAGCGCGAAACGCTGCAGCCTCGGCAGCGCCGCGGTCGCGGCGGCCTCGCCGGCGGCGATCGCCTGCCTCGCGTTCTGGAAATCGGTGAACGCGAGCGAGCCGAGGTCCGGCGTGAGCAGCACGTCCTGCGCGTCGAGTTGCTTGCGCTGCGCGGTCACGTTCTGGCGGATCAGGATGCCGACCATCTGCTGCATCACGTCGGCCGGCGACGCGAGCGCGTCGAGCGGGCGCAACTGCGAGCCGATGTCGACGGCGATCACGACGTTCGCGCCCATCTGCCGTGCGGTGTCGACGGGCAGGTTGCTGACGAGGCCGCCGTCCACGAGCGCGCGCCCGTTGATCTCGGCAGGCGCGAACAGGCCCGGCATCGCCATGCTCGCGCGAATCGCGAGCGGCAGCGAGCCGTGGTCGAGCACGACCATCTGGCCGGTCTGCAGGTCGGTCGCGACCGCGCGATACGGGATCGGCAGGCGGTCGAACGGCTGGTTGGTCGGCACGGCGGCCGTCCAGTTCGCGAGCAGCGCCTGCAGCCGGTTGCCCTGCACGAGGCCGACCGGTGCCTTGACGCCTTTCTTGCCGAAGCCGAGCGTCAGTCCGTTGATGTACAGGCGTTCGTCTTCCCGGCTGGTTTGCGGCAGGTCCGCGCGATCCGTCACGTCGAACGCGATATCCGCGAGGTTCACTTCCGACAGCCGCTTCTGCATTGCGTCGGCCGCCATTCCGCTCGCGTACAGGCCGCCGACGACGGCGCCCATGCTGGTGCCCGCGATGCAGTCGATCGGGATCCGGTTGTCCTCCAGCACTTTCAGGACACCGAGGTGTGCGTAGCCGCGCGCGCCGCCGCCGGACAGCACGAGGCCGATCGACGGGCGGCCGGCCGGGCCGCCGTCGGCCGAGCAGGTGTGCGCGGACGCAGCGGATGCAGCGGGCGTGGCGGCCGCCGGCGCGTTGGCCGCCGCGGCGACGGCCTGGGCGGCGGCGGATTCGGTGGCCGGCAGCGGTTGCGCGGCGACCGTGCAGCACCAGAAGGCAACGAGCGTCGTGCAGAGCGGGCGCACCGGCGCCCAGCGGAAGGAAACGGTCGCTGTCATGGTGAAAATACCTGGCGTGATCGTGCGTCTGACGCCTGCCGGGAGCAGGCAAGACCGAGAGATTACCGTGTTTTACAGGCCCAACGCGAGAGGCTGTTGCGTAGCCGGACGGGCGCGGAATGCCCGTTTCGGCAATTTCGTCGCGAAAAAATCATGGGAATTGCCTAAAGTATCGGAATGATTTGCCGCTAAGCTCGTGATGGGGCGGCATGGACGCGCGGCAAAAAAGTGCGGCGCGGCCGTCCCGGCCCGTTCCCTCACAAAGGTTTGATATGTCGACACCGCTGTTCGGAAAGTTGTTTGCGCAACCCGTTGCGATCGACCCGGGAACGGCGAGTACGCGGATCTATACGCATGAACGCGGCGTGGTGCTGAACCAGCCGTCGGTCGTCTGCTTCCGCAAGGGCGGCGCGAGCGACGCGCGGCCGACGCTCGAGGCCGTCGGCGAGCTCGCGAAGGCGCTGGTCGGCCGCGAACCGGGGCACCTCGAAGCCGTGCGGCCCATGCGCCACGGCGTGATCGCGGACGCGCACGCGGCCGAGCAGATGATCCGCAGCTTCATCGACATGTCGCGCACCCGCTCGCGCTTCGGTCGCCGCGTCGAGGTCACGTTGTGCGTGCCGTCCGACGCGACGGCCGTCGAGCGCCGCGCGATCCGCGAGGCCGCGTTCGCGGCCGGCGTATCGGAGGTCGAACTGATCGAGGAATCGCTCGCGGCCGGGCTCGGCGCGGGTTTGCCGGTGACCGAGCCGGTCGGCTCGATGGTCATCGACATCGGCGGCGGGACGACCGAAGTCGCGGTCATCGCGCTCGGCGGCATCGTCTACCGCGAGGCGATCCGCGTCGGCGGCAGCCAGTTCGACGCGGCGATCGTCAACCATGTCCGCAACCTGTACGGCGTGCTGCTCGGCGAGCAGACGGCCGAGCACGTGAAGAAGACGATCGGCTCGGCCACCAGCGCGGTGCCGCGCACGTCCACGCGCGCCGTCGGTCGCAGCATCGGCGACGGCCTGCCGCGCTCGGTCGAGCTGTCCAACCACGACGTCGCGGACGCGCTGGCCGCGCCGCTCAAGCAGGTCATCGGCGCGGTGAAGTCGGTGCTGGAAAACGCGCCGGCCGAACTCGTGACCGACATCGCGCATCGCGGCGTGGTGCTCACCGGCGGCGGCGCGCTGCTCGCCGATCTCGAACGCCTGCTGTACGACGAGACCGGGCTGGTCGCACGGATCGCCGATGAGCCGGCCACCTGCGCGGTACGTGGCGCGGGCGAGGCGATGGGGCGGCTCGCGATGTGCCCGGCCGACTGACCCGGGTGCCGGGTTCGCGTCGCGACGCGGCGCATCCTTCACATACTTTCGATCTCCCGATGGCCGGCCTGCGTGGCCGGCATCGGTTCGTCGCATGGACAGGCGCGAGCGCGCCGTGCTAGCGTGACGCGCCCATTCGGGGCGGGCCGGCCGATGCGCGCGGCGATACCTGAGAGAGACCGACTACCTTGAAATATCGAACCAAACGGGGCTTCGCGGCCCGGGCCGGCCGCGTGCTGGCCGTCGTTGCGTGCGTCTGGGCCGCGGCCGCTGGCGCGATCGTCGTCCATGGCATGCGGATGCCGAGCGATCCGGCGGACGTCGCCGTGATCTTCGGCAATGCGCTCGACGAAACCGGCGCGCCGAAGCCCGTGCTCGCGGCCCGGCTCGATGTCGGCGTGCGGTGTTACCGCGCGGGGCAGTGTCCGGCGTTTCTGGTCAGCGGCGCGATCGACGGCCCCGGGCTGAACGAGGCGACGGCGATGCGCGACTACCTCGTCGCGCGCGGCGTGCCGGCGGACCGGATCGCCGTCGACGACCAGGGCGACAACACGCTCGCGACCGCGCAGCACACGCTGGCCTACCTGCGCACGCACCGCCTGTCGCGCGTGCTGATCGTCAGCCAGTATTACCACCTCGCGCGGGCGCGCCTCGCGTTCGAGCGCGTCGGCATTGCGCGGTCGACTATCTCCGCCGCCTATCCGCGCCGCTTTCAGTGGCGCGATGTCTATTCGAGCTGGCGCGAGGTGCCGGCCTATGCGGTGTACGCGGTGCGGCTGTGGGTGAATCCCGATGCGCGGCCGGTTTCGTTTCGGCCGATGCTTTATCTGATGAGCCTGTTTTCGTGACGCGGCAGCCGCGGCGGCACATGCTTCCGGCCGCGTTGCAACGGTGTTTCAAGACGAAAATCGAAGCAATTCCGGGGATTGCTTGAAAATCCGGATTCCTCTGATGATTATTGACGGCGCGGATTATCCATTTCCTGATCCGGCAGGGTAAAAATATTGCACTGCAAGATTCGCGTATAACGCATCACGACGATATATCAGCGTTTTCACGGATGCGGCGCGTCCGATATCTTTGCGAAAACTCGAAACAAGCCGGTGAAAGACGTGCCGGTCGTTATTGATGAGCGCTTTCCGGCGAGTAAAAAATACATGTGCGTCGGCCCTTGATCCGATGGGAAAACATCGACTGGAAAACGGGTTAAGTTTGATATAGCCTTGTCTGATAAAAGCAGGGCAGTAATCAAATCAACAGAAAGTCGCTGCAAAAAACAGGGGCCGCCATCATGTTATTCGACTAGTTTCGACTTGCATTCCCGGTCTGACTAAAAATTCATCCATGAATAAACCGACATCGCGCCGCGATTGCCGGAGCGGACGCTTTCATCCGTGATTTTCTGCTGTGCGTCACCCTGTGTGGTCGCAATACCAATACCAAGGCCGAAATCAATAACGAGGGAAAGCATGAATACTGCGCGTTCGAAAAAGGCGAGTGAACCGTTCCCGAGGCTGTTGTTGCCCACGGGTGTTTTCCTGGCACTGTCCGGCGCGGGTATCGTGCCCGCTCATGCAACTTGCAACCAGGCGGGCACGACGGTGAGCTGTTCCGGCGTCGCGAACCCGCTGGCGCCGAGTTTCTCGAGCAACCTCAACAACATCAACGCGACGGTCAACCCCGGTGCGAGCGTCGGCGTGCTGCTCGGCGTCGGCGGCACGGCGATGTCGCTGACGGGCAACAACACCACGCTGACCAACAACGGCACGATCGACCCGTCGGCGCTCGGCTCGGGGCTCGGCGTGCTGTCGAGCGGCGCGGTGATCGGCAACGCGGCGGCGAGCTCGGTCAACGTCACCAACAACGGCGTGATGAACGGCTCGACCGGCGTGGCGATCAGCGGCGTGACGGGCATGGCGCTGTCGATCCAGAACGGCCAGGGCGGCACGTCGACCATTACGAACACCGGTTCGATCGGCTCTTCCGCGCTGGTCGGTGCGACGCTGATCGGCGCCGATGCGCCGGTGGTCGCCGCCTACGGCGGCGGCACGGTCAACATGACGAACAGCGGGACGATCAGCGGCCGCGTGTCGTTCGGCTCGAACAGCGCGCCCGGGGGCGGCAATACGTTCACCAACTCGGGCGTGATCAACGGCAGCGTGTCGATGGGCGCGAACAGCACGAACACGTTCAATGCCGTGACGGGCTCGCAGGTCAACACGGCCGGCGGCACCGGGGGCGCGTTCAACATCACGGTCGGGGCGAACACGCTCAACGTCGCGCAGACGGGCATCGTCGACGGCGGCGCGGGCGGCAACAACACGCTCAACCTGCAGCAGGGCGCTTCCGCGAACGGCACGATCGCGGCCAACAACTACATCAACTTCAATCACCTGAACGTCCAGGGCGGCAACTGGACGATCAACGGCGCGTCCACCGCGCAGGACGCGACGCTGAGCGGTGGCGTGGCGATCATCAACGACAACGCGTCGCTCGGCACCGGCAACATCACCGGGAACGGCGGTGCGTTGCAGGCGGGCACGGCGGCGCTCAACGTCTCTAACAACGTGTCGCTCGGCGTGGGGGGCCTGACGGTGCAGGGCACGACCGGGCTGACGCTGTCCGGTACGGTGTCGGGTGGCGGTGCGCTGACGAAGAACGACGGCGGCACGCTGACGCTGTCCGGCGCGAACAGCTACACGGGCGGCACCAACCTGAACGCCGGCGGCCTGGTGATCGGCAACAATTCGGCGCTCGGCATCGGCACGCTGAACGTGAGCGCGTCGGCGTCGCTCGATACGAGCACGAACGTGACGCTCGGCAACACGGTCAATCTCGCCTCCGGCTCGACGCTGTCGATCGGCGGCAGCAACAGTCTCGGGCTGACCGGCGCGATCAACGGAAGCGGCGGCCTCGTGAAGAACGGCGCGGCGACCACGACGCTGAGCGGCGTCAATACGTATACGGGCGGCACGACCATCAACAGCGGTACGCTCGCGCTGAATGGGGCCGGCAGTCTGTCGGCGACCGGCACGGTCAACCTGACCGGTGCGGGTGCAACGTTCGACGTGAGCGCTGCGTCGGGCGCGCAGACGATCGGCTCGCTGGCCGGCGCGGCCGGCACGAACGTGAACCTCGGCGTCAATTCGCTGACGCTCGGCGGCACCGGCAATGCGACCTATGCCGGCACGATCGGCGGGTCGGGCAGCGTGACGCTGTCGGGTACCGGCGTGCAATCGCTGACCGGTACGAACGTATACACGGGCGGCACCAACCTGAACGGCGGCAACCTCGTCGTCGGCAGCAATACGGCGCTCGGCAGCGGCGCGGTGAACGTGAACGGCTCGTCGACGCTCGACGCGACGACCAACGTGACCCTGGCAAACGGCGTCAATCTCGCGACGGGCACCACGCTGACGCTCGGCGGCGGCACCGATCTCGGCCTCGGCGGCGTGATTTCCGGTGGCGGCGGTCTCGTGAAGAACGGCGCGGCCGCGCTGACGCTGAACGGCGCGAACAATTACACCGGTGGCACGACGCTGAACGCAGGCAGCCTCGTGCTCGGCAACGGCTCCGCGCTGGGCACCGGTGCGCTGACCGTCGGCGGCGCGGCGACGCTCGATACGAATGCGAGCCTGTCGGTCGGCAATGCGATCGGTCTCGGCACGGGCGCGACGCTGACGCTCGGCGGCAGCAACGCACTCGGATTGAGTGGCGCGATTTCCGGTACGGGCGCGCTGGTGAAGAACGGCGCGTCGACCACGACGCTGACGGGGGCGAACACCTACACCGGCGGCACGACGATCAATGCCGGCACGCTCGCGCTCGGCGCGGGCGGCAGCCTGTCGTCCACGGGTACGGTGAATCTGGTCAATGCGGGAGCCGCGCTCGACATCAGCGCGGGCAGCGCGCAGTCGATCGGCGCGCTGTCGGGCGGCGTCGGCACGAGCGTGAGCCTCGGCGCCAACGCGCTGACGCTGGGCGGGACCGCGAGCGGCACGTTCAGCGGCACGATCGGCGGCACCGGCAGCCTGACGCTGGCGGGTACCGGCACGCAGACGTTGAACGGCGCAAATACCTATACCGGCGGCACGAATCTCAATAGCGGCAGCCTGGTACTCGGCAACAACGGGGCGCTCGGCTCCGGCGCGCTGAACGTCGGCGGGGCGGCGACGCTCGATACGAATGCGAGCCTGTCGGTCGGCAATGCGGTCAATCTCGGCACGGGCGCCGCGCTCACGCTCGGCGGCAGCAACAACCTCACGCTGGGCGGCGCGATTTCCGGCGCGGGCAGCCTCGTGAAGAACGGCGTGGCCACCACCACGCTGACCGGCGCGAATACCTACACGGGCGGCACGACGATCAACGCGGGGACGCTGGCGCTCGGCGCGGGCGGCAGTCTTGCATCGACCGGTGCGATGAACCTCGCGGGCGTCGGCGCGACGCTGGATCTGGGCGGTGCGACGGGCGGCCAAACGCTCGGCGCGCTGTCGGGTGTCGCGGGAACGAACGTCAACCTCGGGAACAATGCACTGACGCTGGGCGGGACCGCCAGCGGCACGTTCAGCGGTGCGATCGGCGGTACGGGCAGCCTGACGCTCGCAGGCACCGGCACGCAGACGCTGAACGGCGCGAGCACCTATTCGGGCGGCACGAACCTCAATAGCGGTGGCGTGGTGCTCGGCAACAATACGGCGCTGGGCACCGGCACGGTGAACGTGGGCGGCGCGGCGACGCTCGATACGAACGCGAGCCTGACGGTGGCCAATGCGGTCAATCTCGGCACGGGTGCGGCGCTCACCTTGGGCGGCAGCAATGCGCTCGACCTGAGCGGTGCGATTTCCGGTGCGGGCAGCCTCGTGAAGAACGGCGCGGCGACGACCACGCTGACGGGCGCGAACACGTACACGGGCGGCACCACGATCAACGCCGGCACGCTGGCGGTGGGCGCGGGCGGAAGCCTCGCGTCGACCGGCGCGATGAATCTCGCGAGTGCCGGCGCGACGCTCGATCTGAGCGCCGCGACGGGCGCACAAACGCTCGGCGCATTGTCGGGCGTCGCGGGCACGAACCTCAACCTCGGTGGCAACGCACTGACGCTGGGCGGGACCGCCAGCGGCACGTTCAGCGGTGCGATCGGCGGCACGGGCAGCCTGACGCTCGCGGGCACCGGCACGCAGACGCTGTCCGGCGCGAACACCTATACGGGCGGCACGACGATCGGCGGGGGCAGCACGCTGGCGCTCGGCGCGGGCGGCAGCCTTGCGTCGACCGGCACGGTGAATCTGGCCGGGGCCGGGGCGACGTTCGACCTGAGCGGCGCATCGGGCGCGCAGACGATCGGCGCACTGACCGGTGCGGCCGGCACGAACGTGAACCTCGGCGGCAACGGGCTGACGCTGAGCGGCAACGGCAGCAACACGTTCGGCGGCGCGATCGGCGGCGCCGGCGGCCTGACGCTCGCCGGCAGCGGTACGCAGACGCTGACGGGCGCGAACACTTATACCGGCGGCACCACGATCAGCGGCGGCGGCACGCTGGCGCTGGGTGCGGGCGGCAGCCTCGCGTCGACCGGCGCGGTGACCCTCGCCGGCACGGGTGCGACGCTCGATCTGAGCGGCGCGACGGGCGCGCAGACGATCGGCACGCTGGCGGGTGCGGGCGGCACGAGCGTGAATCTGGGCGCGAATGCGCTGACGCTGAATGGCACCACCAACGGTACGTTCGGCGGTGCGATCGGCGGGACGGGCGGTGTGACGGTCGCCGGCACGGGCACGCAAACGCTGACGGGCGCGAACACGTATACCGGCGGCACGACGATCAACGGCGGCAGCACGCTCGCGCTCGGTGCGGGCGGCAGCCTCGCGTCGGGGGGCGCCGTGACTCTCGCGGGCGCGGGCGCGACGTTCGACGTGAGCGGCGCGACGGCCGCCCAGACGCTCGGCACGCTGACCGGCGCGGCCGGCACGAACGTGAATCTCGGCGCGAATGCGCTGACGTTGAACGGCAGCGGCAACGGTACGTTCGGCGGTGCGATCGGCGGGACGGGCGGCGTGACGTTCGCCGGCACGGGCACGCAAACGCTGACGGGCGCGAACACATATACCGGCGGCACGACGATCAACGGCGGCAGCACGCTTGCGCTGGGAGCCGGTGGCAGTCTCGCGTCCGGTAGCACCCTGAATCTCGCGGGCACGGGTGCGACGTTCGACGTGAGCGCTGCGAGCGGCGCGCAAACGATCGGTGCGCTGTCGGGGGTGGGCGGCACGAACGTGAATCTCGGCGCGAATACGCTGACATTGAACGGCAGCGGCGACAACACGTTCGGTGGCACGATCGGCGGGACGGGGGGCGTGACGCTGGCGGGCACCGGCACGCAGACGCTGACGGGGGCGAACACGTACACGGGCGGCACGACGATCCATGGCGGCAGCACGCTTGCACTCGGCGCGGGAGGTAGCCTCGCGTCGACGGGCGCGGTGAATCTTGCGGGCACCGGTGCGAGGTTCGATGTGAGCGCCGCGACCGGTACGCAAACGATCGGTGCGCTGTCGGGCGCGGCCGGCACGAACGTGAGTCTCGGCGCGAATGCGCTGGCGCTGAACGGCACCGGCAGCAGTACGTTCGGCGGCACCATCGATGGCTCGGGCAGCGTGACGGTGGCGAGCGGCACGCAGGTGCTGACCGGCGGCAACACGTACACGGGCGGCACCACGATCGCCGCCGGCGGCACGCTGCAACTCGGCAACGGCGGCACGTCGGGCAGCGTGGCCGGCAACGTCGTCGACAACGGTGCGCTGATCGTCAATCAATCCGGCAATGTGACGATCGCGAGCGTGCTGTCCGGCACCGGCTCCCTCACCCAGGCCGGCAGCGGGCAACTGACCCTGACCGGCACGAGCACGCTGAGCGGGCCGACCACGGTCAGCGCGGGCACCCTCGCCGTCAACGGTTCGCTCGGCCAGTCGACCGTGACCGTGCAGAGCGGCGCGACGCTGACCGGCACCGGCACGGTCGGCGGCCTCGTCGTGCAGAACGGCGCGACGGCGGCTGCCACGCAACCGGGCGCGGCGCTGAACGTGGGCGGCAACGTCACGTTCCAGCCGGGTTCGACGTTCCAGGTCGCCGCCACGCCGCAGCAAAGCGGCAGCCTCGCGGCGAGCGGCACGGCGACGCTGAACGGCGGCACCGTGCAGGTGCTGGCGAACCAGAGCGCTTACCAGCCGAGCACGACGTACACGATCCTCAGCGCGTCGTCGGGCGTGCAGGGCGCGTTCACCCAGGTGAGCGCGAACTACGCGTTCCTGACGCCGACCCTCAGCTACGACCCGGGCCACGTGTACCTGCGACTGGTTCAGAACGGCACGTCGCTGCCCGACGTCGCGACGACGCCGAACCAGCGCTCGGTCGCGACCGCGCTGGGCGGGCTCGGCGCCGGCAATCCGCTGTACGACGCGGTGCTGACGACCGACGCGCCCACCGCGCGCCGCGCGTACGGGCTGCTCGACGGCGAACTGCAGGCGAGCCTGAAGAGCATGCTGCTGCTCGACAGCCGCTATGTACGCGACGCGGTGACCGATCGTGTCCGCCAGGGTCTCGCGCCCGGATCGGGCCCGCTCGCGGCCCTGTCGTCGGGCGGCGCCGCGCTGTGCGGCGACAACACGGCCGGCGTGGCCGACCCGACGCTGCCGCCGGAACGCCGGATCGGCTCGCGCGACGGGTGCTACGGTGGGACGCCGTATCAGCCGGTCGTCTGGGGGCAGGCGTTCGGCGGCCGCAGCCGGCTCGCCGGCGACGGCAACGCGTCGACGATCAACCGCAGCATGACGGGCTTCATCGCCGGCGCCGACATGGCGCTCAACGACAAGTGGCGCGCGGGGCTGGCGGCCGGTGTCACGCACAGCTCGCTCGACAACGACCAGAGTTCGTCGGCGGCGGTGAACAGCTACTACCTGTCGCTGTACGGCGGCGCGCAGTACGGCGCGCTCGGCGTGCGCGGCGGCGCGTCGTACACGTGGTACCGCATCAACAGCGACCGCTATCCGGGCTTCGCGGGCTTCTCCGATCACGACTCGGCCGGCTACAACGCGAATTCGGCGCAGGTGTTCGGCGAAGTCGGCTACGCGCTGCCGGTCGGGCCGGTCGCGATCGAGCCGTTCGCGGGCCTCGCGTACGTGAACCTGCATACCGACGGCTATACGGAAACCGGCGGCGCGGCCGCGCTGCGCGCCGGCGGCGAGACGACCCACGTCGGCTTCTCGACGCTCGGCCTGCGTGCGGCGTCGCAGCTCGGCTCGATCGCGAGCGGCACGTTCACCGCGCGCGGGACGGTCGGCTGGCGACATGCGTTCGGCAACGTGCGGCCGTCGTCGGCGTTCACGTTCGCGAATGGCGGCACGTCGTTCCAGGTGTCGGGCGTGCCGATTGCTCGCGACAGCGCGGTACTCGAAGCCGGCATCGACGCGAACGTCACGAAGCGCCTGACGCTCGGCCTCACGTACAGCGGCCAGTATGGCAGCGGCGTGCGCGACAACGCGATCCTCGGCAACATCCTGTGGAAATTCTGACCGGCAACTGACGTACCCGTCCGCGGCGCCTCGCGACGCAGCAACGTCGCGGGGCGCCGCGGCCGTTTCGTCGCTGCGCACGTGCCCGGTTCTGGCCTATCCTGTGCGAAACACGCGACGCGCGCCGCGCGTTGCGCCTCGACACAGGAGCATCGATGCCGAATCACGCCGAAGCCACGACGACGCAGGCGCCGCAAGTCGCGCCAGTTGCCCCGACCATCGCGTCGGGTCCCGCCTTCATCGCGCCCGAAGCCGATCAGCAGGTTCTCGCGCGCAACAACCAGTACGTGCTGAAATCCGGTGACGCGTTCGTGGTCAGCGACGCGCTCGGCGACATCGGCGGGCATGACGACGGCCTGTTCGTCGACGACATGCGCGTGCTGTCGAAATGGCGCCTGACGTTCGGCGGCCGCGCGCCGTCGCTGCTGTCGGGCGCGACGAGCGCCGACAACGCGTCGTTCACCGCGCACCTGACGAACCGCCCGCTGCCGCCGCTCGGCGGCCACGAGACGCCCGAGGGCGTGATTCATATCGAGCGCATGCGCGTGCTCGCGGGCGACGTGCTGTACGAAGCGCTGACGCTGACGAACTACGGCGCGAGCGAAGCCGAGGTGCCGCTGTCGCTGTCGTTCGCGGCCGATTTCAAGGACATGTTCGAAGTGCGCGGCACGCAGCGGCCGAAGCGCGGCACGGTGGGCGCGCCGCGCGTCGACGCGGGCGCGGTGCGGCTGCGCTACGACGGCCTCGACGGCGTGGAGCGCAACGTGACCGTGCATTTCTCGCCGGCGCCCAACGCGCTGTCGGTCGATCGTGCGGACTACACGCTGACGATCGCCGCGCAGGCGTGCGTGTCGATCTACCTGACCGTCGATGCGACGCTCGGGCCCGAGCAGGGCGAAGGGCCCGGATGCGGCCGCGTCGCGCTGCGTACCGCGCTGGTCGGCGTGCATCGCGAGATGCGGGCACGGCGCGAGTCGATGGCGCGCGTGAACACCGGCAATCCGCTGTTCGACGCATGGCTCGATCGTTCGCTCGCGGATCTCGGGCTGCTCACGACGCAGCTCGACACGGGGCCGTACCCGTATGCGGGCATTCCGTGGTTCTCGACGCCGTTCGGTCGCGACGCGATCATCACGTCGCTGCAGATGCTGTGGCTGCAGCCGTCGCTCGCGCGCGGCGTGCTGCGCTTTCTTGCCGAGCATCAGGCGCGCGAGACCTCCGCGTTCCGCGACGCGGAGCCCGGCAAGATCATGCACGAGTTCCGCCGCAGCGAGATGGCCGCGACGGGCGAGGTGCCGTTCGCGCTGTACTACGGCGGCGTCGATACGACTCCGCTGTTCATCGTGCTCGCGGGCGCCTATCTCGAACGCACCGGCGACGATGCGCTGATCGACGAGCTGTGGCCCGCGCTCGAGCGCGCCGCGCAATGGGTGATCGACAAGTGCGACCGCAATCCGTACGGACTGCTCGATTACCAGCGCACGTCGGAGCGCGGCCTCGCGAACCAGGGCTGGAAGGACAGCCACGATTCGGTGTTCCACGCGGACGGCCGTTTCCCGGACGGGCCGATCGCGCTCGTCGAAGTGCAGGCCTATGCGTGCGCGGCGCTCGACGCGATGTCGGCATGCTCTCACCGGCGCGGCCATGCGGCCGACGCGACGCGCTACGCGTTGCGCGCGAAGACGCTGCGCGACCAGGTCGACGCGCTGTTCTGGATGCCGGAAGGTGATTTCTACGGGATCGCGCTCGACGGTCATGGCGAGCTGTGCCGCGTGTTCGCGTCGAACGCCGGCCACCTGCTGGCGTTCGGGCTGCCCGACGCCGAGCGCGGCGCGGCGGTCGCCGGCGTGCTCGGCTCGGCGCTGTTCCAGACGGGCTGGGGCATCCGCACGCTCGCGGCCGGCCAGCCGCGCTTCAACCCGATGGCATATCACAACGGCTCGGTGTGGCCGCACGACAATGCGCTGATCGCGCGCGGCCTCGCGCGCTATGGCGACAAGACGGCCGCGGTGAATCTGCTGCGCGCGCTGTTCGAGGCGGCGGTGAGCTTCGAGATGCGCTTGCCGGAGCTGTTCTGCGGGTTCCCGCGCCGGCGCGGCGAACCGCCGACCGCGTATCCGGTGGCCTGCCTGCCGCAGGCGTGGGCGGCCGGCGCGCCGTTCATGATGCTGCAGGCGTGCCTCGGCGTGAGCATCGACGCGTCGCGCCACGAGGTGCGCGTCGAGCGCCCGGCCTTGCCGGAAGGCGTCGACTGGCTGCGGATCGACGCGCTGCGCGTCGGCGACGAAACCGTATCGCTGACGTTCCGCCGTGTCGACGGTCAGGTCGTCGCGGCGGCGGAGCAGCCGGGCCGCGTGAAGGTGGTCGCGGTACTGTAGCGGGGCGCTGCGCGAACGTTGCGCGATGTCGCGCCACGTTCGCGCGCAGCGGCATAGAATCGTGACATGACCCTTGAACGATGGCGGAGGTAGACGATGACGACCGACAACCGGCCCGACGACGGCGAGCACAAGCTCGAGAATCTGGAAGCGGCGGTCGACCACCTGCACAAGTCGATCGAATCGCAGAGTATCGCGGTCGGCGCGGCGAAAGGCATCCTGTTCAGCCTGATCGAAACGCTCGGCGCACTGATCGGCGATCCCGACCTGCCCGAGCATGCGCGTTCGGGCTACGAAGCGTTGCGCGACAAGGCGAGCGAATTGCGCGGCGGGCTCGACCGCCATTGATGCACGGGCGGCGCGGGCGCTGCCCGATTTGGCAGACGCGGCACAAAACCCCGTGCGCTCAACCAGTTAGGTGCCCGATACGCAGGATATCCACAAGCTTGCCAACACAATCTGTGGAGAACCGCCCGGCCGCCGGCCGGGTGCGTTGCGGGTGCGTGGCGAGCGGTTCGACAACCGTTCCGGTGCCACACCATTGACCGGTCAAGGTCCGTGGATCGAATCCCCTTGTGTATCAAGATGTTACGCGTCCGATCTGATGGATATCCACAGGCTTGCCAACAAAATCTGTGGACAACTCGCAATCGATTGCGTCGCAGGGGTTGAGGATCCGGCCGGAATGCGACCGGGGCACGAAGCCCGTGCGCAAAGGCTGCCCGCGCCGTGCACCGGCACGCTAATGCGTGCGCGATCAAGGGCTTAGGCGCCAGGTACCCAGGATATCCACATCCTTGCCAACACTTTCTGTGGACAAGCGGCGTTATTCGACGGGCGCGGCGCCGGCCGCCTCGGCCACGATCCAGTCGCGAAAGAGCATCATCGCGGGCGTCAGCGGTTTCGACTTCAGCGACGTGAGCCAGTAACCGCCCGCGCGCACGTCGATGTCGAGCGGCCGCGCGAGCTGGCCGAGCTGCAGTTCGCGCGCGAACATGCACGCGGGCGCGAGCGCGACGCCCGCACCCTGCATCGCGGCCTCGACCATCAGCCGGGACGAATCGAACACGGGCCCGTTGACGGCCCACGGTTCGAGCCGCGCGGCGTCGAACCAGCCGAGCCATTCGTCGGTGCGGTACGAGCGCAGCAGCGTTTCGTTCGCGAGATCGGCCGGCCGCGCGAGGCGCCGCGCGATCTCCGGCGTGCACAGTGCGGTGAGTGGCGCATCGAGCAGCCGCTCGTTGCGCGTCGCCGGCCAGTTGCCTTCGCCGAAACGGATCGCGAAGTCGAGGCCCTCGGCGGCGAGGTCGACGACATTGTTGTTGGTCCGCAGCCGCAGCTCGACGAACGGGTGCGTGTCGCCGAACTGCTTCAGCCGCGGCATTAGCCAGCCTAGGGCAAAGGTGCCGACGACGCCGAGCGTCAGCACTTCGTGGAAACGCCCGCCGTCGAACTGCTTGAGCACCGTTTCGATGCGGCTGAACGCGTCGCTCAGCACCGGCAGCAGCGCGCGCCCTTCGTCGGTGAGCCCGAGGCCGCGCGGCAACCGCGTAAACAGCGTACAGCCGAGCCGCTCCTCGAGCGAGCGCACCTGCTGGCTGACGGCGGCCTGCGTCACGCTCAGCTCGAGGCCGGCGCGCGTGAAGTTCAGGTGGCGCGCCGACGATTCGAACGCGCGCAACGCATTGAGCGGAAGATGAGGGCGGAGCTTCGTCATAAGAATTTCTTTTGTCAGCGCTCAATTATCGTTGCTTGTCAGGCAACCGTAAAGTCTCGATAGTGCTGTCTCGGCGGCCGGCCGTTTTCCCTCTCCCGACACCGTTGCGCCGCCATTCCACCACGAGACAACCGACATGACCTACTCATCGAAACGTCGAACCCTGTTGCTGGCCGCCGCGACGGCGCCGCTCGTTCTCACCGCCACCGCGTGCGCGTCGCGGCAGGCCGCTGCGCCGGACCCGGCCACGGCGGCAGCGGCGGCTGCCGCGGATGCCATGGCGCCCGCCGCGGCAGCAGCGACGCTCGCCGATCTCGAGCGCGACGCGGGCGGCCGTCTCGGCGTATGCGCGATCGACACGGCGAGCGGCCGGGTCATCGAGCATCGCGCGGGCGAGCGCTTCCCGTTCTGCAGTACGTTCAAGGCGATGCTGAGTGCGGCGGTGCTCGCGCAGAGCGTCGAGCGGCCGGGCTTGCTGCAACAGCGCGTGACGTATACCAAGGCCGACCTCGTCAACTATTCGCCGGTGTCGGAGAAGCATGTCGGCGCGGGCATGACGGTGGCCGCGCTGTGCGAGGCGACGATCCAGTACAGCGACAATTTGGCCGCGAACCTGCTGATGAAGCTGATCGGCGGCCCGTCGGCGGTCACCGCCTACGCGCGCTCGATCGGCGACGACGCGTTCCGGCTCGATCGATGGGAGACCGAACTGAATACCGCGTTGCCGGGCGACCCGCGCGACACGACGACGCCCGCCGCGATGGCCGCCAGCATACGCGTGCTGACGCTCGGCGACGCACTGCCGGCCGCGCAGCGTGCGCAGCTCGTCGCGTGGCTGCGCGGCAACAAGGTCGGCGACAAGCGGATTCGTGCGGGCGTGCCGGCCGGATGGGTGGTCGGCGACAAGACCGGTACTGGCGACTACGGGACGACGAACGACGCGGGCGTCATCTGGCCGACGTCGCGCGCGCCGATCGTGCTGGCCGTGTACTACACGCAGACGCGAGCCGATGCACGAGCGAAGGATGACGTGATCGCGTCGGTCGCGCGCATCGTCACGCAGACGTTCGGTTGAGCGGCGCGGCGCGGCGTGCGTGGCGAGATCCGCGGGCGCGCCGTGCCGCAGTCGTGACCCGCGCGATCAAACGTTGTGCGATCAACGACTTAGATCGCGCATGCTCAGGATATCCACATGCTTGCCAACAAAAAGTGTGGACAAGCCCGCACGCGGCGGCGCCAGGCATGCGCCCGCCGTCGTGCCGCGTTTGAAGCAGCGCGGACAAAGTCTTTCGGATCAAGCGTTTGGCCGCGGTATGCGCAGGCTATCCACACGCTTGCCAACACAATCTGTGGACAAGCGCGGCGAGCAGTGTGGCAGCCGGCGCGTCACGCGTCGAGGCAGCACATAATCGGTGATTGGCCGCTCGCGTGCCGTTTTCGAGGCGGCGCGGACAAAGTCTTTCGGATCAAGTGCTTGATCGCGGTATGCGCAGGCTATCCACATGCTTGCCAACACAATCTGTGGACAAGCCCGCGCGCTGCCGCGATGGCAACGCTCAGGGCTGCCGATCGCCGACGGCCGGCCAGCGCGCGAACGCGAACACCCACAACATGATGAAGTTCAGCACCGGGACGAACATCGTCAGGATCCACCAGCCCGAATGCCCGGTGCGCCGGACGATGCGGACGTACGGATAGACGACGATGGCGACGAGCACGAGCGAGATGAGCAATTGCCACGCGGTGAAGTGTTCCATGGTCTTCCTCGGATTGAAATGTCGTCATGCGGTGCCGGCGGAACGGCCGGCCCGTGGCGCCGACGCGCGTTGCCGGCCATGCGCGGCCGCGTGCGGCTTGCGTGATCTTGATGGGTGACGGGCGCGGGCGTCAAGGTATCGGCGCCGCGCTGCGATCGCACTGAATCGTCCGCGTGCGCGCCGGCCGCTACCGCGCGCTGCCGAAACGATGACACGCGGCACGAACCGTAGACCGATCAATGGGTTAGCGCAGGCTTGCGCAGGATATCCACAAGCTTGCCAACACAATCTGTGGGTAACTGGCGCAGCGCCGGCCCGGCATGCGTGCGGGCGTTACGACGCGCAGCGGGCGTGCATCGGACTACAGGACTACATCGGGACTACATCGCCGTGGCGTCGTGATGCGAAGTGCGGCGAAGCGGTGTGCGCGATGACCATGGCGCGCGCCGTGTCTGCATCACGCGTGCCAAAGTCCATCGGATCAAGGGTTTAGCGTCGCGGTGCGCAGGATATCCACAAGCTTGCCAACATTTTCTGTGGAGAACTCCACGTTCGCGAGGCGGCCGATGCCACGCACTGCCACGCTTCGCATGCCCGCTCACGCCGTGCAGATACCCGCCACGCCGACCTTCTGGAACAGGTGCGGGCTGGCGACGGCGGACGACGGATAGGCCGACAGCTTGGCGACGAACTCCGGATGCGTGAAGGCCGCGCGAAACGCTTCCGTCGATTCCCAGATCGCGTAGTTCAGGTAGGTCGGGCTGTCGCCGAGTGCGCGATGAAGCTGCGTCGAGATGAATCCCGGCTGCCGCTTCATGAAAGCCGCGTCGTCTTTCCAGGCGGCGAGAAAATCGGCTTCGTCGGCGGGCGCGAGCGTGAACACGTTGACGAGCACGACCGGGTCCGCGTCGATCGCAATCTGTTGCTGGATCGGAAAGGCCGGATCCATCGGCTTGAACTGGGGCATGGGTGCTCCTGGTGAGGTAGAGGGCAAGCGGGCGGCTACGCGTGGCCGTCCTGGCCGTGCGCGCCGGACATCGCCGACAGCACGCGCAGCGCCGCGTCGAGGTCGGAAGAGCTGAAGTCGCCGGCGATGTCGCGGACATGCCGCTGCCACTGCTCGACCACGGCCTGATAGGCCGCTTCGCCGCGCGGCGTCAGCGCATACAACGGCGAGCGCTTGTGCGCCGGATTGGGCAACGACAGCACCAGCCCTTCGTCGGTCAGCACGTTGATCTGTTTCAGGACGGCCTGCCGCGTGATGCCCATCGTGTCGGCGATCTGCGGGATGTTCGGCGCGTCCGGCGCCATCGAGATCGCGCCCAGCACCTGCCAGCGCGCGCTGGTCAAGCCGTGCGGCCCGGCGAAGGTGTTGCCCCATTCGATCAGCAGGCCGTTCAACCGGAATACGGATAGCGCGACGGCGGTCAACTTGTCGGATTTCGTCATGGCCAGTTCGGGTCGTAAATTGACAACTACTTTACGTAATAGACAACCGGTTGTCAAATTGGCGGGCGAGTGTCGACAGACGAAGGGGCTTCGGTATTGCAGCGTGGAAGCGCACGCGGACATCCGTGAAACCTCGACCGATCTTTGGGGCGAGCGGATCGTCCACGAGAAGTGACGCGCGCGGGCGTGCTTGCCCCGGGCCGGCGCATTTGCCGCGCACGCACGACAAACCCTTTCCGATCAAGGGCTTGGTGCTGTTAATGGAAGGTTGTCCACAAGCTTGCCAACATTATCTGTGGACAAGCCTTCGGCCGCCCGCGCATCAGGCCGGCAGCGGGAAGCGCACCGTGACGGTCAGCCCGCGCCCGCCGCGGGTGGTGCCGAGCGAGACGGTCGCGCGATGCTGTTCGGCGATCCGCTTGACGATCGACAGCCCGAGCCCGCTGCCCGACGACGTGGCGGCCTGCGCGCCTTCGCCGCGATAGAAGCGTTCCCACACGTCGGCGCGCTCGGCTTCCGGAATGCCGGGGCCGTCGTCCGCGACTTCGAGCACGGGCGTCGTGCCGTCGACGCGCGCCGACACGTCGACGCGCGCGCCTTCGCCTGCATAGCGGATCGCGTTGTCGACGAGATTGTTCAGCAGCACGCGCAGCGTGTCGGCATTGCCCGCGGCCATCACCGGCACGTCGACGATCGCGCCGAGATCGATCCGGTGCGCGTCGGCGACGCGTGCGCGATCGGACACCACCGAGCGGCACAGCGCGGCGAGATCGACCGGCGCCGATGCGGAGACGACCGCCTGCGCATCGGGTTCGAGGCGCGCGAGCGTCAGCAACTGTTCGGCGAGGTGGCCGAGGCGGGTCGTGCCCGCATGGATCTGCGCGAGGATGTGCTCGCGTTCCTCGGCCGTCGCCGCGCGCCGCAGCAGTTGCGACTGGATCGACAGCCCCATGATCGGCGTGCGCAGCTCGTGCGCGGCATCGGCGATGAAGTGCCGCTGCAGCGTGAACGAGCGGTCGAGGCGCGCGAGCAGGTCGTTGATCGCTTCGGCGAGCGGGCGGACCTCGTTCGGCATCGACGCGACGTCGACCGGTTCGAGGTTGTTCGCATTCCTGCGTTTCAGGCCGGACGCGATCGCCCGCAGCGGCCGCAGCCCCGCGCCGATGCCGAACCACAGGCCGAGCGCGAGCAGCGGCAGCATCGAGAACACGGGCCACAGCAGGTGGACGGCGATGCCCGCGATCGCTTCCCAGCGCGCATGCCGCGCCTGTGCGAGCCGGATCGTCGTGCCGCCGCGCTCGGTCACATAGGTGCGCCACGGCTGGCCGCCGACGTCGACGCTCGCGATGCCCTGCTGCGCGGGCGGCGGCAGCTTCGAGTCGCGATCGGTCGAATACACGAGCGTGCCGTTGCGCCACACCTGCAGCAGCACCGCGTCGGGGTCGCTCGCTTCGAAGCCGTGCTTGCCTTTGGCATGGTTGCTGAACGACAGCTCGCCGTTCGGGCCGACCACGATCTGTTTCGACATGCTGCGCATCTGGTCGTCGAGCAGGTCGTCGAGTTCGCGCAGCGCGCCCCAGTAGGTGCCGGCACTCGCGACCAGGCCGATCACGCACGCGGCCGGCAGCAGCCACGTCAGCAGGCGCCGCCGCAGCGACGCGTTGCGCCAGCGCGCGACCGCGCGTTCCATGCGCGTCACGTGCCGTCACCGATCCGGTAGCCGACGCCGCGCACCGTGCGGATCATGTCGTGGCCGAGTTTCTTGCGCAGGTTGTGGATATGCACCTGCACCGCGTTGCTCTCGATTTCCTCGCCCCAGCTGTACAGCCGTTCCTCGAACTGCTCGCGCGAAATCACCGCGCCCGGTTCGCGCATCAACTCGTGCAGCAGTACGAATTCCTTCGGCGACAGCGGGACTTCGTCACCGTCGAGCCAGACGAGGTGCTTGACGGGATCGAGCCGCAGCGGGCCGATCGCGAGCGTCGTCTGCGCGCGACCCGCATGGCGGCGGCTGACTGCGCGAATGCGGGCGAGCAGCTCGTCGAGCTCGAACGGCTTGACGAGATAGTCGTCCGCGCCGCTGTCGAGGCCGGCGATGCGGTCCGGCACGCCGTCGCGCGCGGTGATGATGATCGCGGGCAGGTTTTCGTCGCGGCGGCGCAGCGCGGCGAGCACCGACAAACCGTCGCGGTTCGGCAGCCCGAGATCGAGCAGCAGCAATCCGTAGCCGGTCGCGCGCAGCGCGAGCGACGCGGCGTCGCCGTCCTTCACCCAGTCGACCGCGAAGCCTTCCTGTTTGAGGCCCTGTTCGAGCCCGCTGCCGATCAGCGGATCGTCCTCGACGAGCAGTACGCGCATGAATTCGTGTCTCTTCAAACGGGGCGCCGCGGCGCCCGGGATCCCCATGATAAGCGCACGCGTCTTAGACCAAGCTTAAATGCGCGCGGGGCGCCGCGCGGTTTTCGTACTCGTCCAATGCGGCACCGTGTCACTTCGGCATGCCCTTCAGGTTTGCTTAATCTTACGGTCCGTAATCTGGCGCCGTCGCGTTCAACGGAGCGCGGCGCCACATCGAAGAAGAGGACCACGATCATGAAACACCTGGCCAGAATTCTGGCGGTCGCGCTCGTCGCGCTGCCCGCCGCCGTCTACGCGCAATACACGGGGCCGTCCGCGCTGACGACGACGACCGTGAAGGCGCTGCTCGCCAACGGCCGGGACGACCAGCACGTGCAGTTGCAGGGGCGCATCGTCAAGCACGTCGGCGGCGAGGATTACGAGTTCGCCGACGCCACCGGCACGATCCACGTCGAAATCGACCACAAGCTGTGGGCGGCGGGCCAGCCCGTCAGCGACAAGAACGAGGTGAAGCTGACCGGCGAATTCGAGCGCAAATGGTCGGGCCGCGTGAAGGTCGACGCCGATCACGTCGAAGTGCTGCGCTGACCGATGCGCGCGGGGCCGGTGATACCATGGACGACCGGTTCCCGTTCCCATCAAGATGGCCGCCAATTTCGACGAACTCGCGTCCCGGATCCGGGCGCAATTTTCCGAGCTGAGCCCGCAATTCCAGGCGGGCGCCGCCTTCCTGCTCGATCATCCCGACGAAGTCGCCACGTCGTCGATGCGCAAGGTCGCGCAGCGCGCGCAGGTGCAGCCTGCGTCGCTCGTGCGGCTCGCGCAGCAATTCGGCTTTCCCGGCTGGAACGAGCTGCGCGACCTGTGCGTCGCGCGCGTGCGCACGCGGCCCGAGCCGCTCACGCAGCGTGCGCGCTCGCTCGTGCGGCCCGACGCGAAGGCGTCGCTCGCGCACGACCTGCTCGCCGCGCAGCAGCACAACCTGTCGGCGACCGCCGCGCAGAACGAGCATGCGCTCGCGGATGCGGCAAAGCTGATCCGCAAGGCATCGCATGTGCACGTGGCGGGGTTTCGCTCGTGCTATCCGGTCGCGTTCGGTTTCGTCTACGGCTACCGGCTGTTCCGGCCGACCGTGTCGCTGCTGAACGGCGTCGCCGGGTCGCTCGAAATGGAACTGCGGACGATCGCGAAGCAGAGCGTGACCGTGATCGTCAGCTTCGCGCCGTATTCGGCCGAAGCGACGCGCGTCGCGCAGGCCGCGAAGGCGCAGGGCAGCCGGATCGTCGCGATCACCGACAGCGCCGTGTCGCCGATCGCGCTGCACGCGGACGCGCAACTGATCTTCACGCACGACAGCCCGTCGTTCTTTCCGTCGCTGGTGGCCGCGCATGCGATGGCCGAGGCGCTGGTCGCGCAGTTGCTGGCGCTCGAAGGCAGCGATGCGATCGCGGCGCTCGAGCGGACCGAAGCGGAACTGCACGCGAAGGGCGCGTACGTCGTTTGACGGGCGCGGCATGGGCAGTTTCAGCCCACTGTCATCACTTTCATTCACGACCCGACGCAACTCGATGACGTTGACCTACGCAGTGACCGATGCGGGCGACGCGGCGGTGCGCAAGCAGATCGTCGCGCCGCTCATCCGCTTCAACGAAAGCCAGGCCGGCCCGGTCGACTTCCGGCCGCTGGCCGTGATCGTGACCGACGAGGCCGGCGCGGTGGTCGGCGGCCTGTGGGGCGGCACGGCGTTCGGCTGGCTGCACGTCGACCTGCTGGTCGTGCCCGAGGCCGCGCGCGGCCAGGGCGCCGGCACGCGCATCATGGACCTGGCCGAACAGGAGGCCGTCGCGCGCGGCTGCCACAGCGCGTGGCTCGACACGTTCGACTTCCAGGCGCGACCGTTCTACGAGAAGCGCGGCTATGTCCGCTTCGGCGAGCTGCCCGATTATCCGGTCGGGCACAGCCGCATTTTCCTGACGAAGAAACTCGCGGGCTGAGCGCCGCCGCGCGGCACGATTGACGTTGCCGGCGGCCGTCGCCTACGATACCGGACAGCGATGCAGGTCGCTTCCGGGTCCGCGGAAAGGGTTCAACCCACCTGTCGCGGCAAATCCGGGCTTTCCCCATCCTTTGTGCTGGCGGTATTGCGGACCTTCGGCCATCCATGCACGAGGATCCGCATGAAAAAGCTGCCTCCCAACGCCCATCCCGATCATCTGAAAAAGCAGGCCAAGGCGTTGTTGCGCCTGTACCGGCAGGGTGACGCCGATGCCGTCGCGCGCTTCGTCGAGTCGCTGCCCGCCGCCGCGAATCGCACGCACGACGAAACGCTCGCGCTCGGGCTGCGCCTGCACGACGCGCAGTCCTGCATCGCGCGCGAGTACGGTTTTGCGTCGTGGGCCGATCTCGGCGTGTTCGTCGAAACCCATGCGCTCACGCGGGAACCGCGGCCGCTGCTGATTCGCCGCTGGCTCGAGCTCGCTTACGGCGCCGACGTGACGGGCGGCTTCGACGCGGCCCGGCCGCGCGTCGCCGCGCAATTGCTGCTCGATCATCCCGATCTCGTTTCGGCGGACCCGACCATCGCGTGTGCGGCCGGCGATCTCGACGCGGTGAAGGCCGCGCTGGCCGCCGATCCCGGCTGGATCGCGCGCGCCGGCGGGGCGCTGAAGCTGCCGCCGCTCGTCGCCGTCACGCATTCGCGGCTCGGGCAGCTTCCCGAATTCGCGGCGAGGTTGCGTGCGTGCGCGCGTCATCTGCTCGATGCGGGCGCTGATCCGAACCAGCGGATCGGCAACCGGTATCCGCCGGCCTCGCTCGCCGCGCCCGATGCGTCGGCGCCGCTGTCGGCGCTCTATGGCGCCGCCGGCGTCCAGGGCGATCCGGCGCTCACCGCGATGCTGCTGGAAGCCGGCGCCGATCCGAACGACGGCGAATCGCTGTATCACTCCGTGGAGAACCCGGCGTGCACGCGGCTGCTGCTCGAGCACGGCGCACGGGTGGGCGGGACGAATGCGTTGCGACGCGCGCTCGACGTGCCGGACGCGGCCGCGCTCGAACTGCTGCTCGCGCATGGCGGCGATCCGAACGAACCGGCCGGCGAGGGGCCGACCAGGACGTGGGGCGCGCCGTTGCTGCGCGCGATCGCCGTGCGTTGCCCGGCGCGCCATGTCGCCGCGCTGCTGGCGGCCGGCGCCGATCCCCACGCGCGGACCGCCGCGGGCGTCAGCGCGTACCGGCTCGCGATGCAGACCGGATCGTCCGATGTCGCGGCGCTGTTGCGCGCGGCCGGCGCGGAGGAGGCGCTCGATGCGCAAGACGCGTTCGTGGCGGCGTGCGCGCGCGCCGATGCCGACGACGCACGGCGCATCCAGGCGCGTCATCGCGACCTGCCCGGTGCGCTGTCCGACGACCGGCTGCGGTTGCTGCCGGACGCCGCCGCATGGGGTTCGCGCGATGCGGTGAAGGTGATGGTCGAGCTGGACTGGCCGATCGACGCGCGCGGCGGCGACTGGGACGCGAGCGCGCTGAATCACGCGGTGTTCCGCGGCGATGCGGAACTGCTGGCGTTTTTGCTCGCGCACGGTGCAGGCTGGCGCGACCTGCACGGGTTCGGCAGCGACGCGCTCGGTACGTTGTCGTGGGCGTCGGTCAACGAACCGGAGGGAGCCGGTGAGGCCGACTGGGAGGCGTGCGCGCGCGTGCTGCTTGCGTATGGCGTGCCGCCAGCGGTGCGCGATCCGTCGAATCCGGATGGCGTGCTGATCGACGGTCGCGCGATGCGGTTCTCCGAGGCCGTCACCGACGTGTTGCTGGGCAGCGACGGTGGGCGGCCCGTATCGACGTGAACCGACGCGGGCGGCCGCGCGGGGTGGCCTGCATTCGGCGTTGGGCCGCATTCTTCCTGTTGCGCGACGACATTTCGACGAAAGCTGAAACGTCGCGTGCACGACCGGCGTAAGCTCACCCGTCAACACTGTCCCTGGAGTTCGCGATGATCCGTTCCGACCTGCAAGCCCGCCACGCCGAAGCTTTCCGTGCGCTGCATACGCGCCCCGGCGCGTTCATCATCCCGAACCCGTGGGACGCCGGCACCGCGCGCCTGCTCGCGATGGCCGGCTTCGAGGCGCTCGCCACGACCAGCGCCGGCTACGCGTTTTCGAAAGGGCAGCCCGACAACGCGATCGACCGCGACGCGATGCTCGATCACATCGCCGATCTCGTCGCCGCGGGAGGCCTGCCGGTGAGCGCCGATCTCGAGAACGGCTTCGGCGACGCGCCCGGCACGGTGGCCGAAACGATCCGGCTGGCGGCCGAAGCCGGCGCGGTCGGTGGCTCGATCGAGGATGCGACCGGCCGCGCCGATACGCCGATCTATGCGCGCGACGCGTCGGTCGAGCGCATCGCGGCGGCCGTCGACGCGGCGCGCGCGCTGCCGTTTCCGTTCACGCTGACCGCCCGCTGCGAAAACTACCTGCACGGCCGCCGCGACCTCGACGACACGATCGCGCGGCTCGTCGCCTATCGCGACGCCGGCGCCGACGTGCTGTACGCGCCCGGCATCACCGACGCCGACGAGATCGCGGCGGTGACGCGGGCGGTCGGCGCGCCGGTCAATGTCGTCATGGGCCTGCAGGGCGGGCTGCTGAGCCTCGACGAACTGGCGGCGCTCGGCGTGAAGCGTGTCAGCGTCGGCGGCGCGCTGGCGCGGGCCGCGCTCGGCGCGTTCCTGCGCGCGGCGACGGAGATGAGGCGCGACGGCACCTTCACCTTTACCCAGGCGGCCGTGCCGGGGCGCGATATCAACCGCTGGTTTGCGGCGCCGGATAATTCGCCGATTTTGTTCGACGAATGAGCCCCAATAAAAGCCGGAATCGTTTACGGCGAAACATTGATTGACAATAATCAACCGGTTTCGCGTCCGAATTAATCGTCGATGACGACGCGAAAATCATCGTCTATTCTCCGCATTCCGCCCGTTCGGCCACAGCCGGCGCGCCGCGCCTGACGCCCGGCGGGCCGTCAGGCGTGACGATCCCGCGCATTGTTGCAGGTTATTGTTCAGAGCGTTGCCGCGCGCGGCAGTTGCCGGATGATTTTTTGATTGATAATCTGCGGCACGTTCCAATGGCCGGTCAGTGCGCCGCCGGGAATATCAATATATTCAATATATAAAAAGCTGAGAGAGCGATGACGATCCGAGAAAATCACCGCATGAGGTTTCGCGTGGGCGATGTCGTGACGCTTAAAACGGGCGGCCCGCGCATGACCGTCACGTATGCCGGGCCGGTCGTGTTCGACGACGGCGACTGGCTGATCTGCCAGTGGTTCGACGAAAGCGGCGAATTCCGGCAGGAAATGTTCCATCACGACACGGTGGTGCCCGAACCGCGCGCGATTTCGGCCGGGCGGGTCCGGCTGCGCATGCAGTCGCACCGCGACCGATCGGCGGCCTGACACCGGCCGCCTCAGCCATGCCGTGACTCGTCGCTCGCCGTTCGTACCGCGACATTTCACGCCATCCCGAAACATGCGGCGGCGCACTGCGCCGATACTGAGCGCATGAACCCGACCGATCCCATTGCCGCGGTCACGCACCGCGATCCCTATCCCTATTACGCCGCGCTCGTCGACGGGCCGCCGCTCGCGTTCGATGCCACGCTCGGCCTGTGGGTCGCGAGCCGCGCGACGGCCGTGACGGCCGTGCTCGGCGACCCGGCCTGCCGCGTGCGCCCGCTCGACGCGCCGGTGCCGCCCGCGTTGCGCGGCACGACGGCCGGCGCGCTGTTCGGCGAGCTGGTACGCATGAACGAGGGTGCATCGCGACACGACGTACCGAAGCAGGCGTTGCGTGCGGCGTTCGCGCCGCTCGACCCGGCCGCGCTGCGCGATCGCGCCGCGGTGATTGCCGCGCAGCGGTTGTCCGCGCCCGGCGATGCCGACGCGCTGAACGCGTGGTGCATGACGGTGCCCGTGTGCGCGGTTGCCGAGCTGCTCGGCTTCGACGAAACCCAGCTCGACGACATCGCGGCGCGGGTCGTCGAATTCGTCGCGGCACTGTCGCCGCTGTCGGATGCCGCGGCGCTGGCGCGCGCGAGCGACGCGGCGCGACAACTGCTCGACCGGATGACGGAACGCGTCGCGCAGTCGCATGCGCAGGACGGCACGCTGGTCGCCGCGGTGCAGCAGGCGGCCCGCGCGTCGGGCTGGCAGGCGGGCGGCGCGCTGGTCGCGAATCTCGTCGGGTTGCTGTCGCAGACATGCGAGGCGACCGCTGCATGGCTCGGCAATGCACTCGTGGCGTGGAACGGCGAAGCAGGCGAGGTGCCGGACGCCGCCGCGATCGACGCATTCGTCGCCGAAGTCGGGCGTTTCGATTCACCGGTACAGAACACGCGCCGCTTCGTCGCGGCACGCACGACGATCGAAGGCGTGAGCGTCGAAGCCGGCGACGCGATCCTCGTCGTGCTGGCGGCGGCGAATCGCGATCCGGCCGTGCATCGCGAGCCGCACCGGCTGATGCCCGGCCGCACGGCGGGGCCGAATTTCGGCTTCGGCACGGGGCCGCATGGATGTCCGGGCGAGCGAATCGCACGGGCGGTCACGGCGGGGGCATTCGCGGCGCGGTTGCACGCGGGCGGCTGGCCGCCGCGTGACGCACTGAAGTGGGATTACCGCGCGTCGACCAACGTCAGGATGCCGAAGTTCGACGCGAGTCGGTGAAGGGGAAAGAGGGACTTACCGGCAGCCTTGTTTTTCCGCCCATTGCTCCTGGGCGGCGACACGGCGTTGCACGCGTTCGACGAGGCCGGTCGAAAAAGTCCGCATGCTGATGCCGCGGCGCTTCGCGAGGATCGTCTGCGCGACGTCGGTGCGCGGGTTCGGCTGGCACGCCCAGTACAGCGTCATCAGCCAGCCGATGCCTGTCCACGCGAACAGGGCGTTGAACATCGCGATCGTCAGCTTGTCGTGCCGGCCGCGCCGGTCGGCAATGACGGCCGGCAGGAAATAGAGCGCGATCGCCGCGACTGAACCGGCCACTTGAATCAGGACTGCATCATGCATGGTGCTGCTCCGTCCGAACTGCAATGAGGCTGATTGTCGCGCTTTTTCCGTTCGTGTGCAGGCAATTGATTGTTGCGCTTTTAGTGACGATCAGGCGGGTTCGACGTCCGCCGGCTGCACGTCGTTGCTCAGTGCGAAACCTTCGTCGAGCCAGCCCGTCACGCCGCCGATCATCAGCTTGACCGGGCGGCCGAGGCGCGCGAGCCGGATCGCCGCGCGGGCGGCGCCGTTGCAGTGCGGCCCCGCGCAGTAGACGACGAACAGCGTGTCGGCCGGGTAGCCGGCGAGCTTGCTTTCGACGATCTTGCGGTGCGGCAGGTTGCGCGCGCCGGGCACGTGGCCGGCGGCGAACTGGTCGGGGCCGCGCACGTCGAGCAGCACGAAATCGGGCGTGCCGGATGCGAACGCGTCGTGCACGTCCCAGCAATCGGTCTCGAAGCGCAGCGAGGCCTCGAAATGCGCGAGGGCGGCGGGGCTGTCGGCGGCGGGGACGTCGGTGACGTGGGACATGGTCAGGCTCTCCGGGTTGAACGGGCACGAAATGCGCCGCAATGAAGGGCAGTATCGCGGTTCGGCGCGGGTCGCGGCAGTGGCGCGATCGACAAGTTCCGGTAACATCACGCCATGCACAATCATCTCGTCGTCGCGCTCGCCTACGATCGGCTCTGCACGTTCGAATTCGGCTGCGTGGTCGAACTGTTCGCGCTCGAGCGCCCCGAACTCGGCGTCGACTGGTATCGCTTCGCGGTATGCGCGAGCGAGCCGGGGCCGGTGCGCGCGGCGGGCGGCATTACCGTTGCCGCGCCCTACCGGCTCGCGACGCTCGATCGCGCGGACACCATCGTGATTCCCGGCTGGCGCGATCCGGACGAATTGCCGCCCGAGCCGTTGCTGAAGAAGCTGCGGGCCGCGCACCGGCGCGGCGCGCGGCTCTGCTCGATCTGTTCGGGCGTGTTCGTGCTCGCGGCGGCCGGCGTGCTCGACGGCCTCACCGTGACGACTCACTGGCGGTATGCGGAACGTCTGCAGGCCCGTTATCCGGCGCTGCGCGTGAATCCCGATGCGCTGTACGTCGACGAAGGGCAGATCGTCACGTCGGCCGGCTCGGCGGCGGGGCTCGACATGCTGCTGCATCTCGTGCGCCGCGATCATGGCGGTGCGATCGCGAACCGCGTCGCGCAGCGTCTCGTGCTGCCGCCGCATCGCGACGGCGGCCAGGCGCAGTTCGTGCCGCGTCCGGTCGCACCGGGCGGCACCGACCGGCTCGCCAAGCTGATCGACTGGATGCGCGCGCATGCGGCCGAGCCGCACACGCTCGCGTCGCTCGCCGCGCAGGCCGCGATGAGCACGCGCACGCTGCAGCGTCAGTTCTCCGATGCGACGGGGATGTCGCCGCTGGCGTGGCTGATCCGCGAGCGCGTGAACGTCGCGAAGGACATGCTCGAGGCGCAGCCGGCACTGCCGCTCGCACAGGTTGCGGCGCGCGCCGGGTTCGGTTCCGAGGAGTCGCTGCGCCGGCATTTCCGGCGCGTCGCGGCGACGAGCCCGGCCGCGTACCGGCGCGGGATGGATCGCGGCGGCACGTAGCGGGTGTCGGGCCGGAGCGCTCGCGCGACGATGAAAAGCCGCCCCTGCGGCACGATGCGCTCACCCGCGCGGCCGGGCTGCGCGACGCATTTCCGAACGCTGTCTGAACGGCCAGGAGGGGCGCCGGCGGGGGCGCATCGGCGTATGATCTGGGTTTTCGTCAGCCCGATCCAGGCACCCCCACCATGACTTCCGTCGACACTACCCCCGTCCTCGACCATGACAAGCTCGTTACCTTCATCGAGCGCAAGTGGAACGATGAAATCCTCCACGCCCTGACCGACTACATCGCGATTCCCGCGAAGAGCCCCGCATTCGACCCCGACTGGGCGAAACGCGGATATCTCGAGCGCGTCGTCACCGATGCCGCGCAGTGGGCCGAACGGCAGCCGGTGAAGGGCCTGAAGCTCGAAATCGTGCGCCTGCCGGGCCGCACGCCGGTGATCTTCTTCGAGTCCCCGGCCACGCGCTCGGGCAGCACCGACACGATCCTGCTGTACGGCCACCTCGACAAGCAGCCCGAATTCGACGGCTGGCGCGCGGACCTCGGCCCGTGGACGCCGAAGTTCGAGAACGGCAAGCTGTACGGCCGCGGCGGCGCGGACGACGGCTATGCGATCTACGCAAGCCTCGCGGCGCTCGGCGCGCTCGACGAGCAGGGCATCGAGCGGCCGCGCTGCGTCGGCCTGATCGAGACCTGCGAGGAGTCGGGCAGCTACGACCTGCTGCCGTACGTCGACGCATTGCGCGACCGGCTCGGTCAGGTGTCGCTCGTCGTGTGCCTCGATTCGGGCGCCGGCAACTACGACCAGATGTGGCTCACCACGTCGCTGCGCGGCCTCGTGTCCGGCGATCTGCAGGTCGAGGTGCTGGAAGAAGGCGTCCACTCGGGTGTCTACGGCGGCATCGCGCCGTCGAGCTTCCGCGTGATGCGCCAGCTGTTCGAGCGCCTCGAAGACGCGAAGAACGGCAACCTGCTGCCGGGCGTGTTCCATTGCGAGATTCCGTCGAGCCGCGTGCGCGAAGCCGAGGCCGCTGCCGCGATTCTCGGCGACACGGTGTGGAAGGGGCTGCCGTGGGCGTGCGGCCAGGATGGCAAGCCCGTGCTGCCGACCACGACCGATCCGCGCGAGGCGCTGCTGAATTCGACGTGGCGTCCGTCGCTGTCGGTGACGGGCGCGGCCGGCATGCCGGCGCTCGCCGATGCGGGCAACGTGCTGCGTCCGCGCACCGCATTCAAGCTGTCGCTGCGGCTGCCGCCGCTCGTCGACGCCGCGCAGGCCGTCCAGCAGCTCAAGGAATTGCTCGAACTCGATCCGCCGTACAACGCGAAGGTCACGTTCAAGCCGGACGCCGGCGCCGCGACGGGCTGGAGCGCGCCGGATCTCGCGCCGTGGCTCGCGTCGTCGCTCGACGCCGCGTCGCGCCGCCACTTCGGCGCCGACTGCGCGTACATGGGCCTCGGCGGCACGATCCCGCTGATGAACGTGCTGCAGGAAGGCTTCCCCGCAGCGCAATTCATGGTGTGCGGCGTGCTCGGGCCGAAGTCGAACGCGCACGGCCCGAACGAGTTCCTGCACGTACCGTATGCGAAGAAGCTCACCGCGGCCGTTGCCGACGTGATCGCGACCGCGCGCTGATCGGCGCAACGTTCGACGTACCGTTGCCCGACCCGAACCGCCTTGATGGAGTGTTGCCGATGACCGCACTGCCGACGCCCGATACCGAACCGCTGCGCATGCGCGCCGAATCGCTGCACGCCTTCGTCGCGGCACTCTGGGAACGGGCCGGCAGCCACCCGCGCGAGGCGACGCTCGTCGCCGATCACCTGGTCGGCGCGAATCTCGCGGGCCACGATTCGCACGGGATCGGGATGATCCCGAATTACGTCGCGTCGTGGCGCGAAGGGCAGTTGCAGTTGAACGGGCACGCGTCGATCGTCCGCGACGGCGGCGCGGTGCTGACGATCGACGGCGGGCGCGGCTTCGGCCAGGTGATCGCGTTCGAGGCGATGGTCGAAGGAATCGAGCGCGCGCGGCGCATGGGCATCTGCGCGATCGGGCTGCGCGACGTTCATCACCTCGGCCGCATCGGGCACTGGGCCGAGCAGTGCGCGCGCGCCGGGCTCGTGTCGTTCCATTTCGTCAACGTGCCGGGCGACCTGCTGGTCGCGCCGCTGCACGGCACCGATCCGCGTTTCGGCACGAATCCGTTCTGCGCCGCGTATCCGCGGGCGGGCAAGCCGCCGTTGCTGCTCGATTTCGCGACGAGCGCGATCGCGTACGGCAAGACGCGTGTCGCGTACAACCAGGGCAAGCGCGTGCCGGCCGGGTCGCTGATCGACCATCGCGGCCAGCCGACCGACGATCCGGCCGTGATGCACGAGCAGCCGTTCGGCGCGCTGCTGCCGTTCGGGCTGCACAAGGGCTATGCGCTCGCGGCGATGTGCGAGATCTTCGGCGGCGCGCTGGTGGGCGGGCATACGACGTACGGCGATACGCTGCAGAAGACGAGCGCGATCGTCAACGGGATGCTGTCGGTGCTGATCGATCCGAACGCGTTCGACGCGGCCGATGCCGAACGCGAAGCCGATGCGTTCGTCGCGTGGGCGAAGGCGTCGCCGCGGGCCGGCGATGCGCCGGTGCAGGTGCCCGGCGAGCCGGAAGAGGCGAGCCGCGCCGCACGCGGCACGGCCGGGATTCCGGTCGACCGCGCAACGTGGCGGCAGATTCGCGAGAGCGCGGCGGCCGTCGGGGTCGACGCGGCCGAGTTCGATGCGTGGACGCAGCGCTGCGAGGCGTCCGCATGAGCTGGCAGGCGGAGAAGGCGCACGGCGAGGAAATTGCGTATCAGCTTGCGCCGCTCGGTACGGTCGCCGTAGCACGGTTCTTCAGCGGGGCGGCCTTGCGGCTCGACGGCGTGATGTTCGGCTTCCTGTCGCGCGGGTCGCTGTTCCTGCGTGTCGACGACGTGAATCGCCCGGCGTTCGTCGCGGCGGGGATGGGGCCGTTCTCGTATGCGCGGCCCACGCGCACCGTCTCGCTCGAGGGCTATTACGAAACGCCGGCCGACGTGCTCGAGGATGCGGGCGCGCTGTTCGACTGGTGCCGCAGCGCGTATCGCGCGGCGCTGCTGGCCGGGCCGCCGAAGCGCAAGGCGCGGGCGGTGTCGAAGACGGGATCGAGGGCGGCGCCGAAGCCTGCAGCGAAACCGGCGCCCAAAAAGGCATCCACGCCAGCGGCGAAATCCGCATCGAAACCGGCGTCGGCGCAGAAAGCGAAACCGGCATCGAAATCATCATCCGCGCCGGCACCGAAACCGGCAGCGAAGCGCAAGCAGACGTAATACCGGCCGCGTGGCGCGACAGCCTCGCAAGGTTCGCTTTCCTTTCTTTCAGACCGCCTCGTCGCGGCCGACCAGCACGCCGCGCGGGCGACTGGCCCGCGCGATCCGGCGCATGAACGCATCGAGCGTGACGCACCGCACATCCTGCGTGCTTCACAACGGCGGCCCCGACGTTTATGATCGGCGCGGGCTGCGCCCGTGCGTCGCGCGACCCGCGCCGGCCTCGCCGCCGGCCCGCGAACGGCGCACCGTACGCCGCGCGGCACGCTTCCCCACTCATCATTCCAGACGGAGACAGCCGATGCTCGTCCTGATTCTCGGTTTAGCGATCTTCCTCGGTGTGCACTCGGTCCGGATCGTCGCCGACGGCTGGCGGTCCGCGACGATCGATCGGATCGGCGAGAAAGGCTGGAAGGGCGGCTACGCGATCGCGTCGATCGTCGGCTTCGTGCTGATCATCTGGGGGTACGGGATCGCCCGCGCGGGCGCGACGTTGCTGTGGGTGTCGCCGGTCGGCGTGCGCCACCTGACGGGCATGCTGACCGCGGTCGCGTTCGTGCTGATCGCCGCGTCCTACGTGCCGCGCAACCGGATCAAGACGCTCGTCGGGCATCCGATGCTGGCCGGCGTGATGGTGTGGGCGGTGGCGCACCTGCTCGTGAACGGCACCGTGCATGCGGTCGTGCTGTTCGGTGCGTTCTTCGTGTGGTCGATCGTCGATTTCGTCGTGTCGCGTGCGCGGGATCGCAGCGACGGTGTCCGCTATCCGGCCGGCGGGCTGGCCGGCGACCTCGCAACCGTGGCGGCCGGGCTCGTCGCCTGGGCCGTGTTCGCGCTGTTCCTGCACGGCCCGCTGATCGGCGTGCGGCCGTTCGGCTGAACGGAACGCGCACGCCGGTCGGCCTCCCGCCGGTCAACGCCCCTTCGCGCCGGCGGCCTGCCCGAACGACGGCTGCTTGCGCCGCAGGAAGTACGCCGCGACGATCGCGAGCGCCGTCAGCACCGTGAACCAGAACTGGAAGCGCGAATCCGGGTTGAACGCCTGCGACCCCAGCACGGCGACCAGCGCCAGCAGCGCGACCCAGTTCGATACTGGATAGAACCACGCGCGGAACGCCGTCGGGTCGCGTTGCTCGTGCTTCGTCTGCCGGCGCATCGCGAAGTGCGCGACGATGATGAAGATCCACACGATCATCACGAACGCGCCGCTGCTCTTCGCGAGCATCAGGAACAGGTCGCCGCCGCTCACGAAGTGAATGCCGAGGATCGACACGCAGATCGCGAGGCACAGCACGAGCGCGTTCATCGGCACGCCCTTCGCGTTGGTGCGGCCGAACACCGCCGGCGCGTGGCCGCGCTGGCTCAGCGAGAACAGCATGCGCGAGTTCGAGAACAGGAACGAGTTCATCACCGACATGAACGACACGAACAGCACGATCTTCATCGCGACGGCGGCCTCCGTGAAGCCTGCCATGCCGAACAGCGATACGTACGGCGATTTCAGGTTGGCCTTGTCGGTCCACGGCATGCACAGGATCAGGATCGACACCGAGCCGACGTAGAACACCATCACGCGCACGATCACGCTCTTGATTGCGCGGATCACGTTCCTGCTCGGGTTTTCCGATTCGCCCGCGGCCACTGCCGCGATCTCGCTGCCGCCGAGCGAGAAGATCACGACCATCACGCCGGCGAGCACGGGCGAGATGCCGTTCGGCATGAAGCCGCCGTGATCCGTGAGGTTCACGAGCCCCGGCGCGGGAATGCGCGGCTGGAAGCCGAGCAGGATCGACGCGCCGAGCGCCATGAACACGATGATCGTCGCGACCTTCGCGAACGACAGCCAGTATTCGGCTTCGCCGAACGAGCGCACCGAATACGCGTTGCTCGCGATCAGCGTGACGAGCATGAACAGCGCGCCGCCCCAGATCGGCAGCCACGGCAGGAAATCGTGGAGGATCGCGCCGAGCAGGATCGCTTCGACGGTGATCGTCATCATCGACTTGAACCAGTACAGCCAGCCGACCGCGAAGCCGGCCCATTCGCCGAGATAGCTGCTCGCATACGTGGAGAACGATCCGCTGTCGGGATTGCGGGACGCCATTTCGCCGAGCATGAACATGACCAGCGTGACGATCACGCCGCCGATCAGGTACGACAGGATCGCCGCGGGGCCGGCCGTTGCGATGATCGCGCCGGAGCCGACGAACAGGCCCGCGCCGATCACGCCGCCGAGCGCGATCATCGTGATGTGCCGTTGCTTGAGGCTTTGCCTCAACGAGTTGTCCTGCATCTCCTACCTCTAGTTATTGTTGGCCGGGAACGTATCGGGCGGCGCGGCGGCAAGCGTTCTGCCGCTGCGGGGCGCCGATGTCGAGGGAGCGTGTGTGACGCGATGTGCGGGGCCGCCGGCGGTGAATCGAAATGGCGGCCACGGTGTGCCGGTCGGTGCCCGCGAGAGGGCGATGATGGCGACAAACCGGATTGTCGGCGGACACTGCCGCGACGGCAAACGAGATATGCGAAAGACGTCTTGCGGTTTGCTCATCAATTGCCGCGATCGCGGCAGGCGTGGGCGTGGGTCAGATCGGTTTGACGAACAACCCGATGGTCAGCAGCACGCCGATGCAGACGATCGCGATTCGCAGCACGCGTTCGTTGACGCGATGCAGCGCCCATGCGCCGAGCAGGCCGCCGACGATGGCGCCGCCGCCGAGTGCGATCGCCGCGCGCCAGTGAAGGTGCGGCGAGGTGAGGAACAGCACGACCGCCGACGCATTCATCACGCCCGCGAGCGCGTTCTTGGTCGACATCGCGCGACGCGGCGGCAGGCCGGCCATCGTCAGCGCGGCCATCATCAGGAACCCGATGCCGCCGCCGAAGTAGCCGCCGTAGATCGCGATCAGGAACTGCGAGGCCCCGGCCGCGACAGGGCCGAGATGTTGCGTGCCCGCGCCCGGCTTGCGAAAGAAGCTGCCCCATGCGAACACGATCGTCGCGAACAGCACGAGCCACGGGACGAGGCGCGAGAAGATCGACGAAGGCGTCTTCAGCAACAGCAGCCCGCCGAGCGCGCCGCCGACCACGCTGATCGCGAACAGCGCGCGAAACGGCAGCCTGCCCACGCCGCTCACCATGTTCCGGCTCGCCCAGCCCGTCGTGACCTGGCCGGGGAACAGTGCGACCGTCGACGTGATGTTGGCCGCGAGCGGCGACATCCCCGACACGATCAGCGCGGGCAGCGTGACGAACGAGCCGCCGCCGGCGAGAGCGTTCTGCAGGCCGGCCCACAGGCCGGCGAGGATGATGAGGGCGAGCACGATCGATGGATCCGGGATATTCCGACCTTGAACCGCGAACGGCCAAGCTTGCCGGGCGGGGATGCACGATGGTAATTCAGGACCGCGGCCGATGCACGCACGATACGCGGCGTGCCGATGGCGGCCAGGACGCGGACGAAATGAGCATCGATTGTCTGCGGCGACGATTCAATTAATAAAGACCAGGTCGTTTATTTCGTTTCTGGATTCATCGGGTGTGGTTTTCGGGAGACGGGTTTTTGGTATGAGCGGACAGGGTTGCGGTGAAAGTTGAATTGGATTCCGGGCATCCATGCAGAAACGGATGCTGGGGTCGGAAGCGCCCGGATGTCGGAAGTTTTTGAGTGAATGTCGGGAAGAGAGAAGCGTCTCGCGAAAATCCTTGTCGTCGAAGAGGTTTTTGGCAGGATCCGACGCGTCGAAATGCTCGATCTCAATATAGTTGCATGGTGAGGTTCGATTTCATTTTTCACCCTGCAGCGTTGGGTGCGAGCGTGCGTGCATGCGCCTTGTCGCACCGGCTGGGCCGAAAACATTCGGTTCCAGCGGTGCTTTCCGGGATAACCCGTATCGCGGTGAATCATTGTCACGACAGCGAATAAGGTGAACCAATCCAGACAATTGTTTATGTTTTTATAAGCGGCGGGAAATATGCGAAAGAAAGGCTGAAAATATTTGTAAAAGTGCCAGTGGAGTGCAATCATGTACGTGAAAGACCGGTGTAATCTAAACGCAGGCACGAGCGGTACATAGAGAGAGTGATGGTGCACCGCGGCAATTCGCCCTGATCAAGCGAATTGTTGATGATTCGCGATAAAAGGAAATAACTAATATGGCGAGGGCGGTAGAAATGCAGATCCAATATCAAACAAAAAATCGCCGCGTGGACAACACCCGCGGCGCGAGGGCCATCAAACACGTATGTCCGTCGGACTGGCGCGTTGTATTGGGCCATTTCCCGGCACGCAGGGCGAACGGCTGTTCCGGCCGTCTGGACTCATCCCTGATTCCGTAGCAGCCCCGGCTCCATTTTTCCTTTTCCGGCATAGGCCGCCTCGGGCGGGCTAGCGGCTCGTTGCGTCCCGCGCGAGCCGGATACCCGGTTTGCAGCGGCGCGAATTCGCGTCGTGCTCCGTCGCGCCTGTTTGGTTGAACGTTTGCCTGTCATCGACGGGCCAGGTTTTGTCACATCCATCTACAAGGAGTCGGGCAATGGTTTCCTCGTCGGTCTTGAGCAATCACGTCGATGTTCCGGTCGCCAACGGGTCGCAGGTCGTCGCGTCGCCGGGAGGCCCGGCCAATTTCCTGCTGTCGGCCCACAAGGAGGACGTGGCCAACTATGCGCGTTCGGGGAACGACCTGGTCGTCGAATTCAAGGACGGCCGAACAGTGCGCGTTCAGGCGTTCTTCGAGAACGGCGCGGATTATCACAATCTCGTCTTCGTTCAGGACGACGGGCGATTTCTTGTGCAGTTCGGCCCCGCACTGCAGGCGACCGGCGATGGCATCGTCGATGCGGCGCTCACTTATGCGCCGATCGGCGACGGGTTGTCGACCGGTGCGCTGCTCGGAATACTCGGCGGCGTCGCCGCGGCCGGCGGCATTGCGGCAGCCGCGGCCAGCGGCGGCGGTGGGGATGACGGCGGTAGCGGCGCCAGTGGCGGAGGAACGCCGACCGGGCCGGCGCGACTGGCGATCGATTCGATCGATGGGCAGTCGACCGACGGCAACGGCAATATCGTCACGGGGCGGGCGTCGCCGACGATCGCGGGTTCGGGCGCTCAGCCGAACACGACGGTGACGATCCAGGTCGATGGTCAGACGATCGGTGCGGTGACTGCGGACGCGAACGGGCGCTGGTCGTACACGCCCGGTACGTTGCCGGAGGGCGCCCATCAGATCACCGTGACGCAGACCGACAGTAGCGGCAATACGAGCGAGCTGAGCACGGTGGGGATCGTGGTGGATACGATCGTGCCGGAAACGCCTGCGATTACGGCCGTCAGCGACGATGCACAACATCCGGTGACGATCGGCGGTGCGACGAGCGATACGACGCCGACGCTCGGCGGTACCGCGGAAGCGGGTAGCAGGGTGAGCGTGTATGACGGCACGACGCTGCTGGGAACGACGACAGCGGATTCGTCCGGGAAGTGGACATTTACGCCGACCACGGGTTTGGGCGAGGGCGCGCACTCGATTACGGTGACTGCGACAGATGCGGCCGGCAACGTGAGCACCCCGAGCGCGGCCTTCGAGCTGACGATCGATACGACGGCTCCCGCGCTGCCCACGGTGAACGCGACGGACGGTACGTCGCTGTCGGGCACGGCGGAAGCGGGCGCGACGGTCAACATCGATACGAATGGCGACGGTACGCCGGACGCTACCGTAACGGCTGATCCGAGCGGCGTCTGGACGTATACGCCGTCGACCCCACTGCCGATCGGCACGGTGATCGGCGTGACCGCCACGGACGCGGCGGGCAATACGGGCCCGTCTGCTTCGGTAACGGTGACGGGAGATACGACGGCACCGGGTGCGCCGATCATCGGCACCGTGACGGACGATGCGGGCTCTGTTGTTGGTGCGATTGCCTCTGGCGGCAGTACTGATGATGCGACGCCGACATTGAGTGGTACAGCGGAAGCAGGCAGCACGGTGAGCGTGTATGACGGCACGACGTTGCTGGGCACGACGACAGCCGACCCGTCCGGAAACTGGACGTTCACGCCGACCACGGGTTTGGAAGAGGGCGCGCACAGCCTGACCGTCACCGCCACGGACACGGTCGGCAATGTGAGTGTTCCGAGCACGGCCTTCGACCTGACGATCGATACGACAGCTCCTGCATTACCCACGGTGAACGCGACGGACGGTACGTCGCTGTCGGGCACGGCGGAAGCGGGCGCAACGATCAACATCGATACGAACGGCGACGGCACGCCGGACGCCACCGTAACAGCCGACCCGAGCGGCGCGTGGACGTACACGCCGTCGACCCCGCTGCCGGCTGGTACGGTGATCGGCGTGACTGCTACCGATGCGGCGGGCAATACGGGCCCGTCTGCCTCGGTGACGGTGACGGGCGACACGACGGCGCCTGCGGCACCGATCGTTGTTAGTGTCACGGACGACGTTGGCTCGATCGTCGGGCTGCTGACGACTGGCGCGACGACGGACGACACGACCCCGACGCTTGCCGGTACGGCGGAAGCAGGGAGCACGGTGAGCGTGTATGACGGCACGACGTTGCTGGGCACGACGACGGCAGATCCGTCCGGAAACTGGACGTTCACGCCGGCCACGGGTTTGGGAGAGGGCGCGCACTCGATTACGGTGACTGCCACGGACACGGCCGGCAATGTGAGTGTTCCGAGCACGGCTTTCGAGCTGACGATCGATACGACGGCTCCTGCATTACCCACGGTGAACGCGACGGACGGTACGTCGCTGTCGGGCACGGCCGAAGCGGGCGCGACGGTCAATATCGATACGAACGGTGACGGCACGCCGGACGCCACCGTGACGGCCGACCCGAGTGGCGCGTGGACGTACACGCCCTCGACCCCGCTGCCGGTCGGCACGGTGATCGGCGTGACGGCCACCGATGCGGCGGGCAATACGGGGCCGTCTGCCTCGGTGACGGTGACGGGTGACACGACGGCGCCTGCGGCACCGATCGTTGTTAGCGTCACGGACGACGTTGGCTCGATCGTCGGGCTGCTGACGACTGGCGCAACGACGGACGACACGACCCCGACGCTTGCCGGTACAGCGGAAGCAGGGAGCACGGTGAGCGTGTATGACGGCACGACGTTGCTCGGCACCACGACAGCAGACCCGTCCGGAAACTGGACGTTCACGCCGACCACGGGTTTGGGAGAGGGCGCACACAGCCTGACCGTCACCGCAACGGATGCGGCCGGCAACGTGAGTGTTCCGAGCACGGCCTTCGATCTGACGATCGATACGACGGCTCCGGCGATTCCGACAGTGAACGCGACCGACGGTACGTCACTGTCGGGTACGGCCGAAGCGGGTGCGACGGTCAACATCGACACGAACGGCGACGGCACGCCGGACGCCACCGTAACAGCCGACCCGAGCGGCGCGTGGACGTACACACCATCGACCCCGCTGCCGATCGGCACGGTGATTGGCGTGACTGCTACCGACGCGGCGGGCAATACGGGCCCGTCTGCTTCGGTAACGGTGACGGGCGACACGACGG
>NZ_JACCQC010000039.1:0-55609 GCF_015712225.1 Burkholderia sp. 9775_39
TTGTAGAACGGCAGTTCCTGGATCTGGCGATACGCGGCGTCGGCGAGTTCCTTGCGGCCGTAGCCGACGTTCACGCACCACAGGCCGGCCATCCCGTCGATCACCTTGTTGCCGTCCGAGTCCCACAGATAGACGCCGTCGGCCTTCACGATCACGCGGCTGCCGGCACGATTGAGCGCGCCCATGTCCGAGAACGGATGGATGTGGTGCGCGGCGTCGAGCGCGCGAAAATCGGCGGTCGAGCGCGGCGAAAAAGCTTCGTTTCGATCGGTCATGTTTTCTCCGTCAAACAGCGCCGCACGCTTACACGTGCAGCAGCAGGTGCCTGCGTTCCCACGAGCTGATCACGCGGAAGAACGCTTCGTATTCGGTTTCCTTCAACGCCAGGTAAGCCTTCACGAACTTGTCGCCGAGAATGCCGGCGAGCGGCTCGCATGCGGCCATCAGCGAGATGCCCTCCTCGAGATTGCGCGGCAGCTGATACGGCAGGTCGTAGCCGTCCGACGCGATCGGCTCGGTCGGCGCAAGCTGTTGCGTCATGCCGAGATAGCCGGCGGCAAGCGTTGCCGCGAATGCCAGATACGGATTGCAGTCGACGCCCGGAATCCGGTTCTCGATGCGTCGCGCGACGGGGCTCGACTGCGGAATGCGAAAGCCCACCGTGCGGTTGTCGTAGCCCCACTGCACGTTGATCGGCGCGGCCATGAAGCGCGACAGGCGGCGGTACGAATTGATGTACGGCGCGAAGATCGGCATCAGCGCCGGCGTGTACTTCTGCAGTCCCGCCAGGTAGCTGTGGAACAGCGGCGACACGGCGCCGCCTTCGTCGGCGAACAAATTGCGCCCGGTGCGCGCATCGGCCAGGCTCTGGTGAATGTGCATCGCGGAGCCCGGCTCGCCTTCCATCGGCTTGGCCATGAACGTCGCGTACATGTTGTGACGCAGCGCGGCCTCGCGCACCGTGCGCTTGAACAGGAACACCTGGTCGGCGAGCGGCAGCGCGTCGCCGTGCACGAAGTTGATCTCCATTTGCGCGGCGCCGACTTCGTGAATCAGCGTCTCGATGTCGAGGCCCTGCATTTCGCAGTATTCGTAGATGTCCTCGAACAGCGGATCGAACTCGTTGACGGCCTCGATCGAATACGACTGGCGGCCGGTTTCCGCCCGCCCGGTGCGGCCGACGGGCGGACGCAGCGGCAGGTCGGGATCGGCGTTCATGTCGACCAGGTAGAACTCCAGCTCGGGCGCGACGACCGGCTTCCAGCCCTTCGCCTCGTACAGGTCGAGCACGCGGCGCAGCACGTAGCGCGGCGAGATCTCGACCGGCGAGCCGTCGAAGTGCACGCAGTCGTGGATCACCTGCGCGGTCGGGTCGACCGCCCACGGGATCAGGCAGATCGTCGACGGATCGGGCACGCACACCATGTCGGGATCGGTCACGCCGGTCAGCGTGCCGTCCTCCGGATAGTCGCCGGTGACGGTCTGCACCATCACGGCCTGCGGCAGGCGCATCGATTCGCCGGATTCGAACTTGTTGCGTGGAATGATCTTGCCGCGCGCGATGCCGGCCATGTCGGGAATGATGGCCTCGACTTCGGTGATGCGGTGCTGTCGCAGGAATTCGCTCAGTTCGGGTTGCATGATCGGCCTCGTTCAGTCGATGTCGGATGCGGCCGGCGACGGCATCGCGCCGCCGGTCGCATGAATGCGATGTGTCATGTGCGCGCGGCACGCCGCGCCGAATGCCGCGAAGATGTCGCGCGACAGCGGCTGCTCTGCGTAGCGCCATTCGGGATGCCACTGCACGCCCAGCGCGAACGCACGCGCGCCGCGCACGCTGACGGCCTCGATCAGCCCGTCGGGTGCGCTCGCTTCGACGGCGAGCCCCGCGCCCAGACGCGCGATGCCCTGGTCGTGCAGCGAGTTGACCGTCGCCTCGTGCGCACCGCGCGCGACCCGCTGCAGCAGACCGTCGGGCGCGAGTTGCACCACGTGCGCGGGACCGTACTGCCGCTCGAGCGGATCGGCCGGCCGTTCGCGATGATCGTCGAAGCCGGTCGTCGCGTGCAGCCGCTGATGCAGCGTGCCGCCGTACGCGACGTTCAGCTCCTGCATGCCGCGGCAGATCGCGAGCACCGGCACGCCCGCGTCGATCGCCGCGCGAATCAGCGGCAACGCGGTCGCATCGCGCGCCGGATCGTGCAGCGTGTCGGGCGCGCTCGCGGCGCCGCCGTAATGATGCGGTTCGACGTTCGAATAGCTGCCGGTCAACAGCAGCCCGTCGATTGCCGCGACGATCGCGTCGGCCGGCTGCCGCGCGCCGAGCGCAGGCAGCACGAACGCCAGCGCACCGGCGCCGTCGACGACGGCGGCGAGGTACTTCTCGCCCGCCGTGTGGTTTGGATGGGCGCCGCGCAGGATGCGGTCGGCGGTGACGGCTACGATCGGTCGTGCGCGCATCGGCGTCTCTCCGGTAATGGCGCGCGACATGCTTGCGCGCGCAACGAGGCGGGTTCGCGGGTACGCCGCACGCGCGTGCCATCCCGCCGCGCAGGCGCGATCCTGCCGCGCGGATGCCGCGGCAACAGGCGGTACGGCCCGGGACGGAAGCGGAAAGGGACGCTAGGGCAACAACGATGCGCTGCCGTCGCACTGCACCGCGCTGCACAGGTGCGCGGTCACGAGATTGAAGCGGCGCGGGCCGCGATGAGAAATGGCGAAGAAGCGAGGCTCGCGTAACGGGGCGGCGCGCGTGCCGCGATCAGCATGCCGGTTCGGCCCGGCCTGAGGCGGCGCGCCCGCCGACGGACTTCGGGTCCGGCGTATCGAAGGGCTGGCGGCTTTCACGATCGTACTCGACTGACTGATGGAGACAGGACACGTGTCGCAATGCCGCGTGGCGACACGTCAGCAAGATGTCTCGCAGCGGATTCGGCGTAGCACGGCCATCGTCGAGGGCCTCGCCGCCGGTGCGCGCGTGACGACTTCCTGACATTCAGCTTATATCACCTAAAAATTGCGTCAACTTTTCGGGGGCGGACGACGATATCGATCAGACGAAAAAAACGGCATCGATCGCGCGGATCGATGCCGTTTTGTGCGTTGCATCGGCTTGCCTGCTACGTGCCGGCGGGGCGGCACGCATCGTCGCGCCGCGCCGCCGCATGGACGCGGCCCGTGCTCAACGATGCGCGAGTACGGTTTCGACGAGCGTCTGCAATAGCGGCGCGATCCGTGCTGCACGCGCTTCGTCGTACGCGTACGGACGCGTCTCCTCCATGTAGGTGATCTGCGACAGTTCGAGTTGCACGGCCTCGACGCCGGTATCGGGCACGCCATAGTGTCGCGTGATGTAGCCGCCCTTGAAGCGCCCGTTCGCGACGGCCGTATAGCCGCCGTGCGCGAGCACGCGCGCGGCCAGTGCCTCCGCGAGGCCCGGCGCCGCACTCGCGCCGCTCGACGTGCCGAAGTTGAAGTCCGGCAGGCGGCCGTCGAAGAAACGCGGCACGTGCGAGCGGATCGAATGCGCTTCCCACACGAGCACGCGGCCGTGTTCGCCCTTCAGCCGCGCGATCTCGCGTTGCAGCGCGTCGTGATACGGCACCCAGTAGCGGTCGCGGCGACGCATGATCTCGTCGTTGCCGGGCAGCGCGTTCGCCGGATACAGCGGCGCCTTGTCGAACGTATCGACCGGCACGAGCCCCGTCGTGTCCTGCCCCGGATACAGGTTCTCGTTGTCGGGCGGACGGTTCAGGTCGACGACGTAACGCGCGTGCGACGGCACGAGGATCGACGCGCCGAGATCGGCCGCGAACCCGTACAGCCGCTCGAGATGCCAGTCGCAATCGTCGACGAAGCGCGCGTCGGGCGTCATCGTCGCGGCGATGTCGTCGGGGATGTGCGTACCTGCGTGCGGAATCGAGATCAGCAGCGGCAACGTGCCCTGCTTCAGCGTGAATACAGCCGGTTGTTCAGTCATGTCGCCTCACCGTAAGAGTCGGCCGGCGCACGCATGCGGCGTGCGCCGGTTGCCGCGCGTCAGCGCAGCAGTTGCGCCAGCGCGGCGCGGTAGTCGGCATACGCGGCGGCTTCGTCGCGATGGCGGCGGCCGCTCACGACGCGCTCGCCGCCCGTGTAGACGTCGAGCACCGGCGTCTCGCCGTGCTCGGCGAACACGATGCCCGACAGCCATGCCGCGCTGCCATGTTCGGCGATCGCCGGGTGATCGGGATCGAGCACGAGCCAGTCGGCGCGACAACCTTCGCGCAGCGCGCCGATGCGTCGCCCGCTCGCCTGCGCGCCGCCCGCGAGCGACGCATCGAACAGGCGATCGGCGACGTGCGCCTGCGTGTCGCTTGCCAGCACGTTGCGCGCGCGGTGCACGAGCCGCTGCCCGTATTCGAGCAGGCGCAGCTCCGAGCGCCAGTCGACCGACGCGTGGCTGTCCGAGCCGATGCCGATCACGCCGCCTTGCGCGAGATAGTCGACGGCCGGGAACACGCCGTCGCCGAGGTTCGCTTCGGTCGTCAGGCACAGCCCGGCGACCGCGCGGCGCTTCGCGAGCGCCGCCGTCTCGACCGCGTCGACGTGCGTCGCGTGCACGAGACACCAGCGCGCATCGACGTCGAAGCGATCGAGCAGCCATTGTACGGGGCGTGCGCCGTACGCGCGAACGCAGTCGTCGACTTCGGCCGTCTGCTCGGCGATATGGATATGCACCGGCGCATCGTCGGGCAATCCTTCGAGCAGCGCACGCAACCCGTTTTCGGATACCGCGCGCAGCGAATGCGGCGCGACGCCGTAGCGCAGCCCGCCATGCTCGGGCGCCGCGCGACGCATCGCATCGAGCAGTTCGAGCACGCCGTCGGGCGTGTTGATGAAGCGGCGCTGGTCGTCGCGCGGCGGCTTGTTGCCGAAGCCGGCGAACTGGTACGACACGGGCAGCATCGTGATGCCGACGCCGGCCGAGCGCGCGGCATCGATCACGCGCGTGCCGAGCTCCGCGATCTGCGGATAGCGCGAGCCGTCCTGCGCGTGATGCACGTAGTGGAATTCGCACACCGACGTGTAGCCGCACTTGAGCATCTCGACATACAGCCAGCGTGCAATCGCCGCGAGCGCGTCGGGCGTGATCTTCAGCGCGAAGCGGTACATCAGGTCGCGCCAGCTCCAGAAGCTGTCGGCGGGATTCGCGCGGTATTCGGTGAGCCCCGCCATCGCGCGCTGGAACGCGTGCGAATGCAGGTTCGGCATGCCGGGCAGCACCGGCCCGGCCGCGCGTGCGACGCCTGCCGGCGCGTCGGTGTCGGGCGTGACGTCGGTCAGCGTGCCGCTCGCGTCCCAGCGCAGCAGCACGTTGCGGCGCCAGCCATCGGGCAGGTAGGCATGGTCCGCGAACAACAGGGTGTCGGTCATTGCGAGTCCTTATCGACCGGTTCAGGCGCGTCAGCGTCTCGTCCGGTCCGGTGCCGCGGCCGGCAGGCGTGAGCGCGTCGCGCTTGCCCCTGCCTCGCGGCGATCGACCGGAGTGCGCCGTTGCGCCGGGTCCGGTCCCATGCAAAACGTCGGCCGGACCGGGTCCGTCACGACCCGGCCCGATCCGTCGCCAAACTTATCCGTTCATCCGGCGAAACACGGTCGTGCCGCCGCGTACGACCTGTTCGCACAGCGGCCGGCCGATCCAGTACGCCAGCTCGGCCAGCGAGCCGACCGACCAGACGGCGAAGTCGGCCTGGCGACCGACCTCGAGCGCGCCGTGGCGATCCGCGCGGCCGAGCGCCGCGGCCGCATGGCGCGTGACGCCCTGCAGCACCTCGGGCACCGTCATGCGGAACAGCGTGCAGCCCATGTTCAACGTCAGCAGCAGCGATTCGAGCGGCGACGTGCCCGGGTTGTGATCGGTCGCGAGCGCGATCGGCACGCCGTGCTTGCGCAGCAGCTCGATCGGCGGCAGTTGCGTTTCGCGGATGAAGTAGTACGCGCCGGGCAGCAGCACGGCGACCGTGCCGGCCGCCTTCATCGCCTCGATGCCGGCTTCGTCGAGAAATTCGAGGTGATCGGCGGACAGCGCGCGGTAACGCGCGGCGAGCGCCGTCCCGCCCGCATTCGACAGTTGCTCCGCATGCAGCTTCACCGGCAGCCCCCGTCGCGTCGCGGCCTCGAACACGCGCTCGGTTTGCGCGAGCGAAAAGCCGATGCGTTCGCAGAACACGTCGACCGCGTCGACGAGCCCTTCGTCGGCCAGCGTCGGCAGCATGCGGTCGCACACTTCGTCGATGTACGCATCCGCGCGCCCCGCATATTCGGGCGGCAATGCGTGCGCGCCGAGGAAGGTCGTATGGACGGTGACCGGGAAGCGTTCGCCGAGCTGGCGCGCGACGCGCAGCATCTTGCGCTCGCTCGCGAGGTCGAGCCCGTAGCCGGACTTGATCTCGATCGCGGTCACGCCTTCGGCGAGCAGCGGCTGCAGGCGCGCGGCGGCCTGCACGAACAGCGTCGTCTCGTCGGCCGCGCGCGTCGCGCGCACCGTCGACACGATCCCGCCGCCCTGCCGCGCGATTTCCTCGTAGCTGACGCCCGCGAGGCGCTGCGCGAACTCGTCGGCACGCGTGCCGCCGTACACGAGATGCGTATGGCAGTCGACGAGGCCCGGCGTCACCCACGCGCCGTGCAGGTCCTCGCGCCGCCAGTGCGCATAACCGTGCGGCAGCGCGGACAGCGCGCCGAGCCACGCGATCGTGCCGGTTTCGTCGACGGCGATCGCCGCGTCGTCGATCGTCTCGTCGGGATGGCCGTGCGGACACAGCCTCAGGTGATGCCAGACAGTCGGTTTCATGCGTTCAGTCTCGTTCGCCGACGGCAAGCGAGACGGCGAGCAGCGCGCCGCCTCCGCTCACGACGACGTCAAACGCACGCCGCGGCCCGTCGAGCCGCAACGTGTCCATGTCTTCCAGCGCGTAGTGCGTGCCGTCGAGGTCGACGCCCACCGCACCGGCCGCGCAAAACAGCAGCACGGTATCGGCCGGCGCAAGGCGGTGAGCCCCCGCGCGCCACACGTCGAGCGTGCCACGCGCGGCCGAACGGCGCGTCATCAGGTTGAAGTCGCGCGTCGCGCCGTCGTGCAGCGTCGCGTCGATCGCCGTCTCGCCCGCGAAATCCGCACGGGCCAGCGGTGCGTCGAGCACGTGCCGCGGGCCGCCCGCCTCGGCGAGCGTCATGCCCGCGCCGGACAGCAGCACGAGCGTGCGGTCGATCCCGTCGAAACGCGAGAACGGGCCGGCCGTGCCGACGTCCGCGACGCTCACGCGCCACGCGAACGCATCGAGTGCCGCGCCGGGCGGAAACGCGCCGATCTCGCGCGTCACGCCGCCGCCGTTCTTCCACGGCGACGCAACGAGATCCGCCGCGCGGATCATCGTTGCGTGCAGCGGCGCCTGGTCGAGCGCCGTCATGCTCAGCGGCCGAGCATCGGCAGCTTCAGGCCGGCTTCGCGAGCCGTCTGCTGCGCGAGTTCGTAGCCGGCATCCGCATGGCGCATCACACCCGTGGCCGGATCGTTCAGCAGCACGCGGCCGAGACGCTCGTGCGCGTCGGCGGTGCCGTCGGCGACGATCACGACGCCCGAGTGCTGCGAGAAGCCCATTCCGACGCCGCCGCCATGGTGCAGCGACACCCACGATGCACCGCCCGCGGTATTCAGCAGCGCGTTCAGCAGCGGCCAGTCGCTGACGGCGTCCGAACCGTCCTTCATCGATTCCGTCTCGCGGTTCGGGCTCGCGACCGAACCGGTGTCGAGGTGATCGCGGCCGATCACGATCGGCGCCTTCAGTTCGCCGTTCTTCACCATCTCGTTGAACGCCTGGCCGAGGCGGTAGCGATCCTTCACGCCGACCCAGCAGATCCGCGCCGGCAGGCCCTGGAACGCGATGCGCTCACGCGCCATGTCGAGCCAGTTGTGCAGGTGCGGATCGTCGGGGATCAGCTCCTTCACCTTCTGGTCGGTCTTGTAGATGTCTTCCGGATCGCCGGACAGCGCGACCCAGCGGAACGGGCCCTTGCCCTCGCAGAACAGCGGGCGGATGTACGCCGGCACGAAGCCCGGGAAGTCGAACGCGTTCTCGACGCCCATTTCCAGCGCCATCTGGCGGATGTTGTTGCCGTAGTCGAGCGTCGCCGCGCCGCGTTCCTGCAGCGCCAGCATCGCGCGCACCTGGACGGCCATCGACTGCTTCGCGACCTTCACGATGCTCTGCGGATCGACCTTCTGCGCTTCGCGCCATTGCGCGACGGTCCAGCCTTGCGGCAGGTAACCGTTGATCGGGTCGTGCGCGCTCGTCTGGTCGGTCACGCAGTCCGGCGTGATGCCGCGCTTGACGAGTTCCGGGAACACGTCGGCCGCGTTTCCGAGCAGGCCGATCGACACCGGCTTGCCGGTGCGCTTCGCTTCGTCGATCATGGCGAGCGCTTCGTCGAGCGTCGTCGCCTTCTTGTCGACGTAGCGGGTCTTCAGGCGGAAGTCGATGCGCGTCTCGTCGCATTCGACCGCGATCATCGAGAAGCCGGCCATCGTCGCGGCGAGCGGCTGCGCGCCGCCCATCCCGCCCAGGCCGCCCGTCAGGATCCAGCGGCCCGACGGATCGCCGTTGAAGTGCTGGTTCGCGACCGAGAAGAAGGTTTCATAGGTGCCCTGCACGATGCCCTGGCTGCCGATGTAGATCCAGCTGCCGGCCGTCATCTGGCCGTACATCATCAGGCCCTTGCGGTCGAGCTCGTGGAAGTGATCCCAGTTCGCCCAGTGCGGCACCAGGTTCGAGTTCGCGAGCAGCACGCGCGGCGCATCCTTGTGGGTGCGGAACACGCCGACCGGCTTGCCCGACTGGATCAGCAGCGTTTCGTTTTCCTCGAGATCCTTCAGCGACGCGAGGATCTGGTCGTAGCATTCCCAGTTGCGCGCAGCACGCCCGATGCCGCCGTACACGACGAGCGCATGCGGATGCTCGGCGACTTCCGGGTCGAGGTTGTTCTGGATCATCCGGTAGGCCGCTTCGGCCAGCCAGGTCTTGCAGGTCTTCTCGCTGCCGCGCGGCGCGCGGATCGTGCGCGTCGGATCGAGACGGGGATCGATGTGTTTCGGATGGTTCATGACGACTGCTCCCGAAGGAAAATGACTATCAAATAGGAATCAGAAATGCCCGGTGAAGCGATAACGGCTGCCGGGATGCCACAGATTCGCCACCGAGGCGACGACGCCCTGCGACCAGGTGCGCCGATGTAAAACCAGACACGGCTCGACGTCGTCCATCCGCAGCTGCTCGCGCCGCTCCGGCGCCGGGGCCGCCGCTTCGATCCGGTACTCGACGCGCTGCAGCGGCGCCGCGCGCATCAGGTACAGGTTCGGCGTCGTGTTCGTGAAATCCTGCTCGGCGTAATCCGGCGCGACCGCCGGATTCACCCATCGTTCTTCGAGCTGCACCGGCTCGTCGTTCTCGAAGTGCAGCACCTGCGAATGAAACAGCTTGGTGCGCACGGCCACCTGCATCTCGTCGGCGAGGGCATCGTCGGCGCGAATCGTGTCGAGCCCGAGCACGCTGGCGCGGTACGCATGCCCGCGCGCGCCGACTTCCTCGGAGATGCTGCGGATCGCGACCAGCGTCGACTCGTACTTCGGCCGCGCGACGTAGGTGCCCGCGCCCTTCATGCGCGTGAGCACCTGCTCGGCCGTCAACTCGCGCAGCGCGCGGTTGACGGTCATGCGCGCCACCTTGAACTCGCGCGCCAGCTCGTTCTCGGACGGCACCTGGTCGCCCTCCTCCCACTCGCCGGCATGGATGCGGGCCAGGATGAAATCCTTGATCTCCTGGTAGACCGGCGCACTCATCGGCTTACTGTTCCGATGCGAACGAGAACGGCGCGACCTTCGCGAACGCGCGCTCGCCGACCAGCTTCGCGATCACCGCGATGTCCGGTGCGAAGTAGTGGTCGAGTTCGTAGTGCGCGACCTGGCTGCGGATCGTCTCCATCACCGGCGCGAGCTTCGGGCTCGTGTGGTACGGCGCGCGCAGGTCGACGCCCTGCGCGGCGGCCAGCAGTTCGATCGCGAGGATGTGCTTCGTGTTGTCCGCGATGTCGGCGAGCTTGCGCGCGGCGAACGTCGCCATCGACACGTGGTCTTCCTGGTTCGCCGAGGTCGGCAACGAGTCGACCGACGCCGGGTGCGCGAGCGTCTTGTTTTCCGATGCGAGCGCGGCTGCCGTCACGTGAGCGATCATGAAGCCGGAGTTCACGCCGCCGTCCTTCACGAGGAACGGGGGCAGGCCCGACAGCGTCGCGTCGATCAGCAGCGCGATGCGGCGTTCGGCCAGCGCACCGATTTCCGATGCGGCGAGCGCGAGGTTGTCGGCCGCGAACGCGACGGGCTCCGCGTGGAAGTTGCCGCCCGACAGCACTTCGCCGGTGTCCGGGAAGATCAGCGGGTTGTCCGACACGGCATTCGCTTCGACCAGCAACACGTCGGCCGCATGACGCATCTGGTCCAGGCACGCGCCCATCACCTGCGGCTGGCAGCGCAGGCTGTACGGGTCCTGCACCTTGTCGCAGTCGCGGTGCGACTGGTTGATCGGCGAGCCTTCGAGCAGTTCGCGGTACGACGCGGCCGCGTCGATCTGGCCTTGATGGCCGCGCAGTTCGTGGATGCGTGCGTCGAACGGCTTCACCGACCCGGCTGCCGCGTCGACCGACAGCGCGCCGGCGACGAGCGCGGTGCGGTACAGGTCTTCGATCGCGAACATGTTGTCGAGCGCCAGCGCGGTCGATGCCTGCGTGCCGTTCAGGAGCGCCAGGCCTTCCTTCGCCTGCAGCGTCAGCGGCGCGAGGCCCGCGACGCGCAGGCCGTCGAGCGCACTCGCGCGCTCGCCGCGGATGAACACTTCGCCGACGCCGAGCAGCACGGCCGACATGTGCGCGAGCGGCGCGAGGTCGCCCGACGCGCCGACCGAGCCCTTCACCGGGATCAGCGGCAGCACGTCGGCGTTGAACAGCGTGATCAGCGCATCCATCACTTCACGGCGGATGCCCGAGTGGCCGCGGCCGAGGCTCGACAGCTTCAGCGCCATCAGCAGGCGCACCGACGAACGCGCCATCGGCTCGCCGACGCCGACCGCGTGCGACAGCACGAGGTTCTTCTGCAGCAGTTCGAGCTGGTCGTGCGGGATGTGGGTGCTGGCCAGGCGACCGAAGCCCGTGTTGATGCCGTAGGCCGGCTCGCCCTTCGCGGCGATGTCGGCGACGGCCTTCGCGCCGGCGTCGATCTTCGCAAAGCTCGCCGGATCGAGCTTCAGTTGCACGGATTCGCGTGCGATCTGGCGCAGTTGCGGGAGGGTCAGATGGCCGGGGGTCAACGTAATCATGTGAGCAATCCTGTCTAGACAAGTTCGGAATGGATTGAAGTGTAGCCACATCAACTTGTCTAGACAACCCGTTTTTCACCGAATTCGACTCGGGAGTTTCCCTGATGTCCGGCGCGGCCCGCCCGGCCGGCCGGCGACGCACGGGGGATTAACATGTGTTGCAATTATTTTGTTTTTGGCAACATACGGATCACCACTCGCCCCGGAGACCGTCATGCCCTTCCCGTCCCGCTTCGCCGCCCGCCTCGGCCGCTCCCTGCTCGTCGCCGCATGCGTGCTCGCGTGCGGCGCATCCGTCGCCGCGGAACCGCTGTCCGGCACGCTCGAGAAGATCCGGCAGGCCAACCTGATTTCGATCGGTCATCGCGAAACGTCGGTGCCGTTCTCCTACGTCGATGCGGGCGGCAAGGTCATCGGCTTCTCGCAGGACCTGTGCGAGCGCGTGATCGCCGCGGTGAAGGCGCGCACCGGCAAGCCCGACCTGCAGGTGCGCTTCATTCCGGTCACGTCGCAGAACCGCATTCCGCTCGTGCAGAACGGCACCGTCGATCTCGAATGCGGCGTGACGACCAACCTCGCCGCACGCCATGCGCAGGTCGCGTTCTCGACCACCTTCTTCGTCGCGACGACGCGCCTGCTCACCCGCACCACGTCGGGCATCCGCGACTTCCCCGATATGGCCGGCAAGACGGTCGTGACGAACCAGGGCACGACGTCCGAACGCCTGCTGCGCAAGATGAACGAGGAAAAGAAGATGAACATGCAGATCATCAGCGCGAAGGACTACGGCGAAGGGCGCCTGACGCTCGAATCGGGCCGCGCGGCCGCGTACATGATGGACGACGTGCTGCTCGCGGGCGTGCGCCAGCTCGCCGCGAAACCGGCCGACTGGCGGCTCGTCGGCACGCCGCAATCGTCGGAAGCCTACGGGTTCATGCTGCGCAAGGACGATCCGCAGTTCAAGGCGCTCGTCGACGGCGTGCTCGTGCAGTTGATGAAAAGCGGCGAGATCGACGCGCTGTACGACAAATGGTTCATGAAGCCGGTGCCGCCGAAGGGGCTGTCGTTCGACTTCCCGATGAGCGACGTGATCAAGGCGCGCTATGCGGCGCCGAACGACGCGCCGCTCGAGTAAGCGCCGCGCGTCGACCCCGGCTTACGCGCGCGTCCACGCGACGCATGCCGCGTAGCCGGGCGCCGCGTCGAGCCACGCCGCGTCGAACGCCGCGACGCCGGCAGCAGGCGCGGCCGGCTCGACGATCGTCGTCGCGGGCGTCGTGGCGTCGCGCGGCGGCACGACCGCGAACGCGCGCAGCCCGCCGACGATGCCGGTGCCGAGCGCCTTGAGCAGCGCCTCCTTCGCGGACCACACCCGCATGAATTCGCGCTCGCGCGTGCCGCCCGGCAGGCTGTCGAGATACGCGACCTCCGCGGGGGCGCACACTTCGCGCGTCAGCGCGCGCCAGTCGGCCGCGCGGTTGCAGCCCTCGATATCGACGCCGACGCGGCCTGCCGGCGCCCACGCGATCAGCGCATGATCGCCTGCGTGCGATACGTTGAAGTCGAGCGACGCGCGATGCGCGCGGTCCAGCAACGGCCGCCCCGATGCGTCGACGACGATCGCGACCGCTCGTGGTGCGATGCCGAGCGCCGCGCCGAGCACGTCGCGCAGTGCGGCGCGCGTCGCGGCGCTGCGTACCGCATCCTCGTGCCGCAGGAAGCGCGCGGCGCGTGCGCGCTCGTCGCCGCTCAGCGCCGCATACGCGGGCGACGCGAGCGGCACGCGCCAGTCGAAATCGACGCGCGCGATCCGCACGCCGGCGCGCGCCGCGGCGGGCGGCACGTCGAGTGCGTGCACGCGCCATGCGCGGGGCGCTTCAACGGGAGACGCGGAATCGGACGGAATGGACATCGGCGCGCGGCAGCCTGTGCTGTGAAACGAAACGTCCGATGTTAATCGATCGCGGCCGCCCGAGGCCGCCGCGACACGATCGGGAATTGAACGGGGGCGGCGTGACGCGTTCGTGTCTGCCCCCGATCACCCGTTCGCGGCCCTACCCGGCACGCCGCTCCCCGTCACTCGTCCACGCGAAGCCGGATGCAGCGCATGCACGGCGCCCGGCGCGTCGGCGGGCAGCACGCCGTGTTGCAGCCAGTACAGCGCGACGGGCCACAGCGTATCGGTGAAGCGGCTGTGGAAAAACGCGAAATGGCCGATCGCGTCGACGCCGATGTCGGCCGGCGCGATCCGCAGATGCGTGACGTTGCTGCCCGTGTAGTAGCCGACCAGCCGCTCGATCGCGTCGACCGTGCCGAACGCGTCGTCGTCGAGGCCGATCGCGAGCATCGGCGCCGACAGCCCCGCGAAGCGGGCCGGCAACGCGGCGCGGCTCGCGCCGCTGTCGTCGAGCTCGCGGCCGATGTAGCCGTCCTCGAAACGCGGCTGCGAACGCGCCCACGACAGCGCGATACCACGCGGCGTGTCCTCCATCCAGCCGAGCCGCTTCGCGGGCACGTAGCCGAACACGGTCGCGAGCGCCGGCATCGCGACATGCCACTTCCACCACATGCGGCGCCGCTCGGCCGGCAGGTAATCGCGCCAGTACGCATACTGCGCGCCGACGGTCACCGCATGCCGCACATGCACGTTCGATGGCGCGAGGCCGAGCACGCAGCCGCCGATGCTGTGCGCGACCACATCGAGCGGCTGGCCCGGAAACGCGTCGCGCGCGTAGTGCAGCGCGGCCTCGCAATCGAGCCGCCCCCAGTCGAGCCAGTTCGCGCGCAGCTTCGCAAGCTGCGCCGGGCGCGACCCGCCGATGCCGCGATAGTCGTAGACGAGCACGTCGCGCCCTTGCGCGAACAGCCAGGCCGCGAAGCGGAAGTAGTAGTCGCAGCGCACCGACGTCGCGCAATTGATCACCGTGACCGGCCGCACGGCGCCGCCGCCCCGATGGCGCCAGACGTGGCCGCGCAATGCGTAACCGTCGGCTGCGCGCAGCGTCACGGGCTCGGGCGGCAACGCCCCCGCCGCGCGACTGCCCTGCGCCGCCGCCCCGCCTGCTTCGTTCGAAATCGTCATCGTGTCTCCTGTCGACCTCAGTTAGCGCTTTGGCGCTTACTGAAGTCCCATGCATGGCTGTCGGTCCGAGTGAGCGCTTCAGCGCCGATTCGGACCCGATGCATCGCGGTCGGCCCGGTGGGCGCTTCGGCGCCTGCTCGGCCCCTTCATTCGCGATCAACCGGCCTCCATTGAACTTGACGCGTGCCGCGTTCTCAACCAATCTTGCTGCTCCGTTCGCATGAGTCACGCGCATGTCAACGCCACTCGTCCGTCTCCCGTCGCTCGATCTCGTCCGCGGTTTCGTCGCCGTCGGCCGCCGCATGAGCATCACGCTCGCCGCGCAGGACCTGTGCGTCACGCAGTCGGCGGTCAGCCGTCAGATCCATGCGCTCGAAGCGCATCTCGGCGTCGCGCTGCTGCAGCGCGGCTACCGGAAGATCGCGTTCACGCCGGAAGGCGAGCGACTGTTCCGCGTCGCCGATGCCGCGCTGCACGGCCTGCAGGACACCGTCGCGTCGCTCGCCGCCGCGCGCGAGCGTCAGCCCGTGACGATCACCGCCAGCATCGGCGTCACCGCGCTGTGGCTGCTGCCGCGGCTCGGGCGACTGCAGGCGCGGCTGCCCGGGATCGACCTGCGCGTCGCCGCGAACGACAAGGTACTCGATTTGCGCGCCGAAGGCATCGACCTCGGCATCCGCTACTGCCCGCGCGAGCGCGCGCCGGCCGGCGCGCTGCGCCTGTTCGACGAGATCGTCGTGCCGGTCGCGCACCCCGCGCTCGCCGCGCGGCCGGTCACGAGCGCGGCCGCGATCGCCGATCACGTGCTGCTCGAATTCGACGGGCCGCCGCAACCGCAACTGCAGTGGCACGCGCATCTGCATGCGGCCGGGCTCGACGACGCGCGCCCGAAAGGCGTGCTGCGCTTCAACCAGTACGACCAGGTGATCCAGGCCGCGATCGCCGGCCAGGGCATCGCGCTCGGCCGGCTCGCGCTGGTCGCGCCGATGCTCGCCGACGGCCGGCTCGCGGTGCTCGGGCCGCACACGCAGACGCTGTCGGAAACGTACGGCTACTGGCTGTTCCAGCACGATCCGGCCCCGCGCCGCGAAGTCGCCGACGTGCGCGACTGGATGCTCGCCGAAGCGGCCGAATGCGACGCGGCGATGCACGCGCACGATACGACGTCGGCCTGAGCCGGCCGCGCGGAGACCCGTGCGGACAGGCAAGCGCGCCCTCGCATTCCCGCTGCGCATGCGAACCTGACCGAATGATCGCTTGAGCGACGGCAGCCGCGATCGTCTAATCGGATCGAGCGCGGCCGTTTCGCCGCGCGCCTTCATCCGGAGACACGCATGACCCCGATCGAGCAGGAAGTCCGGCGCCGCTGGCTGCCCGTGCTGGCAGGCGGCCTGATCATGGGCGCCGCGCTCGGCATCCGTCACGTGCAGGGCCTGTTCCTTGCGCCCGTCTCGCTCGACCACGGCTGGTCGCGCGAAGCGTTCGGGCTGGCGCTGGCGCTGCAGAACCTGATCTGGGGCGTCGCGCAGCCGTTCACCGGGATGGTGGCCGACCGCTTCGGCTCGGTGCGCGTGATCGTCGCCGGCATGCTGCTGTACGCGGCCGGGCTCGTCACGATGGCGCACGCGGCCACGACCGGCCTGTTCACGGTCGGCGCCGGCCTCGTGATCGGCATCGCGCTGTCGGGCTCGGCGTTCGCGTCGATCTACGGCGCGCTGAGCCGCCTGTTTCCACCCGACCGGCGCGGCTGGGCGCTCGGTGTCGCCGGCGCGATCGGCGGGCTCGGCCAGTTCTGCATGGTGCCCGTCGCGCAGGCACTGATCGGCGGCATCGGCTGGCGCCACGCGTTCATCGCGCTGGCGCTCGTCGCCGCGCTGCTCGCGCCGCTCGCGGTGCTGCTGCGCGACCGGCCCGCGCAGGTGGCCAGCGCCGCCGCCGGCCCCGACCAGTCGATCGGCGAAGCCGTGCGCGAGGCGTTCGCGCATCGCGGCTTCTGGCTGCTGAACGCGGGCTTCTTCGCGTGCGGCTTCCAGCTCGCGTTCATCGCGACGCACCTGCCCGCGTACCTGCTCGACCACGGGCTGCCGGCGCGCCACGCGAGCGTCGCGCTCGCGCTGATCGCGCTGACCAACGTGGCCGGCACCTACGCGTGCGGCCATCTCGGCGGGCTGCTACGGCGCAAGTACGTGCTGTCGGTGCTGTATCTCGTGCGCGCGCTCGCGATGGCCGCGTTCGTCGCCGCGCCGCTGTCGCCCGCGAGCGTCTACGTGTTCGCGGCCGTGATGGGGTTCACATGGCTCGGCACGGTGCCGCTGACGAACGGCGTGATCTCGCAGGTGTTCGGCGTGCGCTACATCGCGACGCTGTTCGGCTTCGTGTTCTTCGGACACCAGCTCGGCAGCTTCTTCGGCGTGTGGCTCGGCGCGCTCGTGTACGACGCGACGCATTCGTACCTGCCGCTGTGGCTCGGCTCGATCGCGCTCGGCGTGCTCGCGGCGCTGCTGCACCTGCCGATCGACGACGCGCGCGTCGCCCGCCCGGCGTCGGGCCGCGCGGCATGGGCCTGATCCGTGCGGCGCTGACCGCCGGCACGCTCGCGTTCGTCGCGTGGTGCGGCGCGGCCTACTTCGGTTCCGACGTCGCCTACGCGCTGCTCGAGCACGTCGCGTTCTGCAGTTGAGGCGGCGAACCGCGGCGTACGGTCAGCGGCGCTTCGGCAACGCGGCCAGCGCGTCGAGCGCACGGGCACGCGCGGCCGCGTGTTCGACGAGCGGCGCCGGATAGTCGATGCCGAGCCGGATGCCGGCCGCTTCGAGCGCCAGCGGCGACGCTTCCCACGGCGCATGGATCGACGCATCGTCGAGGCCGGCAAGCTCGGGCACCCAGCGCCGTACGTACGCGCCGTCCGGATCGAACTTCTGCCCCTGCGCGACCGGATTGAAGATGCGGAAATACGGCGCGGCATCGGCACCGCAGCCAGCCACCCACTGCCAGCTCGCCGCGTTGTTCGCGGGATCGGCGTCGACCAGCGTATCGCGGAACCATGCTTCGCCCGCGCGCCAGTCGATCAGCAGGTGCTTGATCAGGAACGACGCGACGACCATCCGCACGCGGTTGTGCATCCAGCCGGTCGTCCACAGCTCGCGCAGGCCCGCATCGACGAGCGGGTAGCCGGTCCGGCCGCGCTGCCATGCACGTAACGCGGCGGGATCGTCGCGCCACGGCATCGCATCGAATTGCGCGCGGAAGTTGTCGGTCGCGAGCGTCGGGAAGTGATACAGCAGCGTGTAGCTGAATTCGCGCCAGCCGAGCTCGCTCAGGAACTTGTCGGCATCGGCCGCGTATGCCGCGCCGCCCGCGCTCGCCGCGCCCTGCACCGCATGCCACACCTGCCTGGGCGACACGTTGCCGAAGCGCAGGAACGGCGACAGCCGGCTCGTCGCCGGGCGGTCGGGACGGTCGCGCGCATCCGCATAGCCGGCGAGCGATGTCGTGAGAAACGCATCGAGCTGTGCATGCGCACCGGCTTCGTCGGGCGCCGGCCACGCATCGCGCAGTCCGCCGGCCCAGTCCGGCGCATGCGGACGCAACGCGAGCGCGTCGAGCGCCAGCGCGCGGTCGCGCACGGCCTTCGGCCACGAATGAAACACGATCTGCCCGGGTGCCGGCAGCGGCGCGGCGACCGCGCGATCGCGGCGCGCCGCGCGCCAGTACGCGGTGAATACCTGATACGGGCCGCCACTGCCCGTCAGCACCTCCCACGGCTCGTTCAGCAGGCTGCCGTTGCTGCTCTCGACCGCCACGCCGCGCGCCTTGAGCGACGTCTTCAGCGCCGCGTCGGCGTCGCGCTGCGGCTGCGCATAGCGGCGGTTCCAGTACACGGCCGCCGCGCCCGTGTCGCGAACGAGTCGCTCGATCTCGCGCTGCGCGTCGCCGCGCAACAGCAGCAGGCGCCCGCCATGCCGCGCGAGCGCGGCGTCGAGCCCCGCCAGCGACCCGTGCAGCCACCAGCGCGCCGCCCCGCCGAGCGCGGGCCCGGCGCCGGCGCCCGTGTCGTCGACGAAGACGCACACGAGCGGCCGGCCGGATTCGACCGCACGCGTCAGCGCGGGCTGATCGGTCACGCGCAGATCGTCGCGGAACCAGACGATCGCGGGAGCAACGGACGACTGGGCGGGCACGGGCACCTCGATGACGAAAGCGAAAAGAGATGCGTATTGTCGCGGCTGCGCGGCGCGGTGTCGACGCCGCCGACGGTCGGGCCAATCCTGCCGCCCCGCCGCGCCCGGTGAAACGCCTTAGTCCGTTCCGACGATTCTTCACCGTGCGCGCCGGCCTACGCTCGATGTCGGGTGCGCCGCGCGGCGCCGCACGTCGCCGGCCGCGACCGGCCCCGCCTGCTCCGCGCCGCACCCGTCGCGCGCGCCGGCCGATACCGGCGCGATTCCTTCCGACCGCTGCACCGCCTGAAGCCACGCGGGCGCGCAGCCTGATCCGATCCGCCGCCATGACCAAACCCTCGAATCTCGTCACCTCGATCACCGTCGACATCGATGCGCCGGCCGCCGTCGTCTGGGAAGTGCTGACCGACTTCCCGCGCTACGGCGAATGGAACACGTTCTGCATCGGCTTCGAAACGACCGGCAAACTCGGCGATTTCGTGCACATGCAGATTCGCATTCCGGGCACGGAGACCGTGATTCCCGTCGACGAAATCCTCGTCGCATACGAGCCCGAACGCCTGCTGTCGTGGGAGCAACGCCCGACCGACGACAACAAGGACGCCGCGCGCCGCGACCAGTACATCGACGCGACGGGCGCGGAGCGCTGCCGCTACTTCACGACCGACCAGTTCCTCGGCGTCAACGCGGACACGATCATGCAGCACCACGGCGCGTGGGTGAAACAGGGTTTCGATCAGTGCGCGCGCGACGTGAAGCGGCGCGCCGAAGCGCTGCATGCGGCACGCACGCGCAAAAGCAGCTGAGCGGGAGCGGTCGATGCCCGATCTGCACACGCTGTCCGATCATCACGACATCCGCGAGCGGGTCGTCCCGTATTCGAGCGCGATCGACTCGTGCGACTTCGATGCGCTCGACACGGTATTCACGCCCGACGCGGCGATCGACTGTCGCGCAATGGGCGGCATCGCCGGTCGCTATCCGGACGTGAAAGCGTGGCTGCGCACCGTGCTGCCGCGATTTCCGCGGTATCAGCATCTGGTCGGCAACCTGTCGATCCGGCTCGACGGCGACACCGCGCGCGGCCGCACGATCTGCTTCAATCCGATGGAAGTCGCGCTGCCGGACGGCGGCACGCAGGTGATGTTTCTCGGGCTGTGGTACGTCGACCGGTTCGTGCGTACCGCGCACGGCTCGCGCATCGCCGAGCGCGTCGAGGCGCGCTGCTACGGCCACAACGTGCCGGCCGCGCTCGCCGGGACGATCGGCTGATCCGGTCATGCTGCGCGCGCCGTGCGATGGCTGCGCGACGCGCGCAGCGTCGATGCATTGCTTCGATCGCGGCGTCAGTCGAGCCGGAACGCGGCCTCGAAACGCTCGGCGAATGCGTCGAACTCGGCTTCCGGCAGATGGTTGATGCCGCCCGCGCGCTTGCGCCCGCCGCCCGTCGCGAAACCGCGGCAGAACTCGTCCGCGCCGATCGGCCGGCCGTCGGGCACGCGCACGCTGACGACCAACCCGCCGTCCGCGCGCGGCGACAGCACCGCGAGCGCCGCATGCGGCGCATTGCGCATCCGCTCGTTCGCGAGCATGCCGGTCGCGCGCCGCGCCCACGGGTGGTCGGGCATCCGGACCAGCGTCGCGCCCGGCACCTCGCGCAGCGGCGCGAGTGCGCACGCGCGCGCCATGTCGTCGCGGTAGCCGTCGCGCAACGCGGCGAACACGGCCGTCTCGCGCACGAACTCGAGCGGATCGGTGCACGGCAGCATCGCGTCCGCGAGCGCCGCCGGATCGAAATGCAGATCGCCGACGCACTCGCCGTACGCGTTGTAGTTCAGGTAGAGCCCGAGCTCGGCCAGCACGCAACGCTCGGCTTCGTCGACGCCATGCTCGCGCGCGAGCGCGTCGCCGAGCGCCGGCAGTTCGTCGCCGAACGCCGCGACGATCGCCCAGCGCACGTACCGGCCGCCGAGATAGCGATTCACGATCGCGCTCGTGCAGACATCGGCTGCCGTGTCGATATGCGCGTCGAAGCGCGGATCGTCGGGCAGCGCGCCCGCGAAGTGATGGTCGAAATAACGGACCGTCGCGCCGTCACGCAGCAATCGCGCGCACGCGTCGCGGTTCTGGTCGTGCGATACGTCGAGCACGGTGACGAGGTCGCCCACGCGCGCGTCGATGCGCTCGAGCAGCCCGATGTCGCGCTTCACGCCGGTCACGAGCGTGCCGTGCACGCGTTCCGCGAGCCGCAGTTGCTGAAGCGCGCACAGGCCGTCCGCGTCGCCGTTGAACGCGAAGACGTGCCGCGCGTACTGGTTGTCCTGCATGATCCGTGGCTCCATCGTCAAGGCATGAACTCGCCGCCGTTCGCGTCGAGCGTCGCGCCCGTCACCGCGTTCGCGTAGTCGGACGCGAGGAACAGCGCCGCACGCGCGCAATCGTCGTCGGTCGGCAGCTTCGCGAGCGCGATGTTCGACGCGATCGGCGCAACGATCTGCGCCTCCGTCATCCCGTAGTCGGCGGCCGCCTGCCGGAAATAGGTCTGCGTCGGCACGCCCCACATCCAGCCCATGTGGATGCTGTTCGCGCGAATGCCGTGCACGCCGAGTTCGCGCGCCAGGTATTTTGCCGCAACCGCGAGCGCGCCCTTCGATACAGCGTAGCCGCCCTCCCCTGCAAACGGCTTGCGGGTCGCCTGCGTGTTGATCATCACGATCGCGCCGCGCTGCTGCCGCTTCATGTGCGGCACGACTTCCTGCGTGAGCGCCATCGTACCGAACACGTTGGTCTCGAACACCGCGCGCCAGCCGTCGAGGTCGGCTTGCTCCACCGGCTCCGGAAACGTCCCATGCACGAACGCGCTGTTCACGAGCGCGTCGATCCGGCCGAAGCGCTCGACGGCCCGCGTCGCGAGCTGCCGGCATTGTGCCCGATCGGTGATGTCGGTCTGCACCTTCAGCACCGCGCAATCGACATCGAGCGCACGGATTCGCGCGTCGGCGTCGTCGAGCTTTTCCATCGTGCGCGCCGCGACCACCACGCCGCGTGCGCCCTCGCGCGCGGCTTCGACCGCGAGCTTCACGCCGAGCCCCGGCCCGATTCCGGAAATCACGACGATCTTGTCCTTCAGCAACATGGGTTGTCTCCTGGTTGTCGTTCGTCTTGCGTACGCGGCCGTCAGACGGCGGCCTGCAGGTGCCGCGCGCGATACGCGGCGAAGTCGCGCGCGAGCTGCGCGTCGGTGAAGCCGAAGCGGGCGATCGAATAGTCGTGCGCGGCGCGCTTGTCGCGGCCGTTGCGCGCGATCCAGTCGGCCATCGCCGCACGCTGCCGCGCATCGACGGACATGCCGGCGAACGCATACACGGCGTGCGCCACCCCCAGCGGATTCGACACGGTGTCCTCGAACCGCACGTCGAGAAACCGGTGGGCTGGCAGCGCATCGCGCGCCGCCATCGCCGCACCGATCGCGCGCGCCATCCCCGCGTTCCACTGCGCGCCGACGGCGAGCGGATCGGGATCGTCCGCGTACAGTTGCCACAGCGTGTGCGCCATGCTCGCCATCGACGGAATCGTCTGCGCCGGATCGCGGTGCGTGAGCACGACCTGCGCACGCGGAAACACGCGGCACAGCACGTCGAGCGCATGCAGGTGCTGCGGCGTTTTCAGCAGCCAGCGCTCGGCCGGCGCGACGCCGCGCCGCGCCTTCTGCCACTGCAGGAACTGCAGCATCCGTTTCAGGTACGTGTAGACCGGCGTGAGATCCTGCCGCGCGAGCCAGGCCGTATAGCGCGGCACGTTCGCGTACGAATCCATCGCGCACACGAACGAATGCTCCATCAGCATGAATTCCTCGTCGGCGAGCATCGCGTCGAGCGGATGGATCGTCAGGATCTGCGGGATGCAGTCGATCATCGTCGCGACCTCGGCCTGCGCGCGCGCGATGCGCACGGCCGGCGCGTCGAGCGTCTCGCCGGCAAGCGGCGCCGGGTAGCGCGTTTCCCACCACGCGGCCGAATGAAAGCGCGGGTCGACGGCCAGTAGCCGCTGCAGCAGCGTCGTGCCCGTACGCGGCAGGCCGACGATCACGAGCGGATCGTCGATTGCAATGTCCGCGATCTCCGGATGGCGCCGGAAGTAATCCTCGACGACGAGCCGGTTCACGAGCTGGCCGACGAGCTTTTCGCGCATCATCGCCGCGCCGCGCGCGGACAGCGCCGCTTCGTCGATCAGCGACGCGCACATCACGTCGAGCGCGTCGCGATACGGCCCGTCGCCGAACGCGGTGAGCCCGCCCGTGCGCGACACGGCCTCGGCCATCAAGCCGTCGGGGGCGAGCAGCGTGCGAGCCTGGTCGAGCGGCGCGTTCATGCGGCCTCCTTCAGTGCGGCGAGCTTCACGACGCGCGTGCGCGGATGCACCGGTTGCGCGGCGCCCACCCAGCGCCAGCAGATCGTGCCGGTGCGATGCCCGGCGGTATCGAGCCAGTTCGCGCTGCCCGGCCGCGTGGCCGCGACGATCACCGTCACCCCGCCGTCCGCATTGGGCCGAGCGCTGTGCTTGTTCACGCAGATGTCGAAGTGCCGATAGTCGAGCGACTCCATCCAGTAGTTGTTGAGCTGCACGTTCCAGAAATCGCAGTCCGGCACGGTATCGACGTCGATCACGAGCGCCTCGTCGGCGGCGAGCGACCAGCACGAGTGGTAGTAGTAGATGTTCGGATCGCCGCCGACCGACTGGCACAGCGCCTGGTCGGCGGGCGGCAGCGCGTTCACGTGCGGGCGATAGCTCGCGGCCCAGTCCGCGAACAGCTTCGACGTCTGCTCGACGAACTGCGCGGCGCGCATCAGGCCGCCCTGCAGCGCGAGCGGATCGAGCGGCGCGGGGCGCGCCTGCGCATCGATGCGTTCGATCTTCAGTTGCGCGGGCGTCTCCGTGCGCCGGTCGAGGAAGGTCTGGCGCACCAGCAGCGCGTTGGTGTCCGGCTCCATCCGCACCCAGTTGCCCGCGCGCGGCGTCGCGCTCAACACGATCTCGACGCTGCCGTCCGGCGCAATCTCGAGCTGCTTCGCGTCGAGAAAGCCTGTCTGCAGCATCTTGCCGTCGGTCTCGTAGCCGCCCTTCTGCGTGCCGAAGCTCAGGTATGCGACCGTGCCGCGTCGTCCCGTCACGCGGTATTCGCAGCGGCCGTCGACGCGCGCGTACTGGTACAGGTTGTCGGGGTTGTCGGCGCCGATCTTCGCGGTCTCGTGGGACGGCGAGAAGAAGCCCGGCCACGCGCCGTCCGCGAACTCGACGTGCATTTCCAGCGCGATGCGCATCAGTCGGCTCAGGTAGCGGAAGCCTTCCGCACGCGTGAGCGGATCGTCCGGCGCGTCGGTGCGCAGGATCTGTTCTCCGCTGCGTTTCAGGGTGTCGCAGAAATCGGCCCAGGTCCGGCCCGAAAGCAATTGCGTGGCGCGTGTGTCATCCGTCATGTGTCGTCTCCGCCGATGGTCGAGCGCTCACCTTAAGCGGCGCCGCCGCGCGCCACTTCGTCCGGGTGGACTAAGGAAAGATCCGCTCCACGGCCGCGTGCCGGTTTAGTCCACCCGGACGAAGAGCGGCATGCCGCCCGCTCGATACCGTTGGCGCCATGCCCGCAACGCCGCACATGTCGCGCGGCGCCGGCATGAAACAAGGAGACGAACGATGTTGACCCACCTGGAGCGGCTGGAGGCCGAAAGCATCCACATCATGCGCGAGGTCGTGGCCGAGAGCGAGAACCCGGTGATGCTGTATTCGATCGGCAAGGACAGCTCGGTCATGCTGCATCTCGCGATGAAGGCGTTCTACCCGGCGAAGCCGCCCTTTCCGCTACTGCACGTCGATACGACGTGGAAATTCCGCGAGATGATCGCGTTTCGCGACGAGACGGCCGCGCGCCTCGGCCTCGACCTGCGCGTGCACGTCAACCCCGACGGCATCGCGAACGGCATCAATCCGTTCACGCACGGCTCGGCCGTGCACACCGACGTGTGGAAGACGCAAGGGCTCAAGCAGGCGCTCGATCACTACGGTTTCGACGCCGCGTTCGGCGGCGCACGCCGCGACGAGGAGAAATCGCGCGCGAAGGAGCGCATCGTGTCGCTGCGTTCGGACCAGCACCGCTGGGACCCGAAGCGCCAGCGCCCCGAGCTCTGGTCGCTGTACAACGCGCGCAAGCGCAAGGGCGAAAGCCTGCGCGTGTTCCCGATCTCGAACTGGACCGAGCTCGATATCTGGCAGTACATCCGGCTTCACGACATCCCGATCGTGCCGCTCTACTTCGCGAAGGAACGGCCCGTCGTCGAACGCGACGGCGCGCTGATCATGGTCGACGACGAACGCCTGCCGCTGCGTGACGGCGAAGTGCCGCGGATGCGCAACGTGCGCTTTCGCACGCTCGGCTGCTATCCGCTCACCGGCGCGATCGACAGCGACGCGACGACGCTCGACGACATCCTGCGGGAGATGCGCGACACGCGGACGTCCGAACGCCAGGGACGGCTGATCGACAGCGATTCGGCCGGTTCGATGGAAAAGAAGAAACAGGAGGGATATTTCTGATGGCACACGTACTCGCCGCGCCCGAGGCGCCCCCTATCCACGCCGACGAGACGCGAACGAAGGACCTGCTGCGTTTCATCACCTGCGGCAGCGTCGACGACGGCAAGAGCACGCTGATCGGCCGCCTGCTCTACGAATCGAACATGCTGTTCGACGACCAGCTCACGCAGCTCGAAGCCGATTCGAAGAAGGTCGGCACGCAGGGCGGCGAACTCGACTTCGCGCTGCTCGTCGACGGCCTGTCGGCCGAACGCGAGCAAGGCATCACGATCGACGTCGCGTACCGCTTCTTCGCGACCGCGCGGCGCAAGTTCATCGTCGCCGATACGCCCGGCCACGAACAGTACACGCGCAACATGATCACCGGCGCGTCGACCGCCGATCTCGCGGTGATCCTGATCGACGCGCGCAAGGGCGTGCTCACGCAGACGCGCCGTCACAGCCATCTCGTCGCGCTGATCGGCATCAAGCGCGTCGTGCTCGCGATCAACAAGATGGACCTGGTCGACTACGACCGGGCCGTGTTCGAGCGTATCGATGCGGACTACCGCGCGTTCGCGGCCGAGCTCGGGTTCGCCGAGATCGTCAGCATTCCGATGTCCGCGCTGCGCGGCGACAACGTGATCGCGCCGAGCGCACGGATGCCGTGGTACGCGGGCCCGCCGCTGATGCAGCATCTCGACCGCCTGCCGCTCGCCGCGCGCGTGACGCACGACGAACCGTTCCGGCTGCCGGTGCAATGGGTCAACCGTCCGCACCTGAATTTCCGCGGCTACGCGGGCAGCATCGCATCGGGCGAGATTCGCGTCGGCGAACGCGTGCGCGTGCTGCCGTCCGGCAGGGAAAGCCGCGTCGCGTCGGTGATCACGCCGGCCGGCGAAGCCGGCATCGCCCGCGCCGGCGAAGCGGTGACGCTCACGCTCGCCGACGAAATCGACATCAGCCGCGGCGACCTGATCGCGCGTGCGGACGCGCCGCCGGAAGTCGCCGACCAGTTCGAGGCGACGCTCGTGTGGATGCACGACGAGCCGCTGCTGCCCGGCCGCCCGTATCTCGTGAAGCTCGGCACGCAGACGGTCGGCGCGACCTGCGCGACGCCGAAGTACAAGATCGACGTGAACACGCGCGAGCATCTCGCCGCGCGCACGCTCGCGCTGAACGAGATCGGCGTGTGCAACCTGAGCTTCGACCGGCCCGTCGCGTTCGATCCGTACGACCGGAACCGTCATACGGGCGGCTTCATCGTGATCGACCGCTTCAGCAACGACACGGTCGGCGCCGGGATGCTGCACTTCGCGCTGCGCCGCGCGCACAACGTGCACTGGCAGGCCGTCGACGTCGATCGCGACGCGCGCGCGCGGCAGAAGGCGCAGACGCCGCGCATCGTGTGGCTGACGGGGCTGTCGGGCGCCGGCAAGTCGACGATCGCGAACCTCGTCGAGCAACGGCTGCACGCGCTCGGCAAGCATACGTACCTGCTCGACGGCGACAACGTGCGGCACGGCCTCAACCGCGATCTCGGCTTCACCGAGGCCGACCGCGTGGAGAACATCCGGCGCGTCGCCGAAGTCGCGCGGCTGATGCTCGACGCGGGGCTCATCACGCTCGTGTCGTTCATCTCGCCGTTCCGCGCCGAGCGCGACATGGCGCGCGCGCTGGCGGGCCCGGACGAATTCGTCGAAGTGTTCGTCGACACGCCGCTCGCGGTCGCGGAGGAGCGCGATCCGAAGGGCTTGTACAAGAAGGCGCGGCGCGGCGAGCTGAAGCACTTCACCGGCATCGATTCGCCGTACGAGCCGCCCGTGCAGCCGGAGTTGCGTGTCGACACGGTGACCGAGTCGCCGGAGGTCGCGGCGGATCGCATCGTCACGTACCTGCTGCGCGAACGCGCGGCGTAAGCGGCGCCCGCCTGCCCGCGTCGCCTACTCCGTTCGGATGACGCGCGCGGCAGGCGGGCCGCTATGCTGGTTCGGAATCCTTCATCCGGACCAGGAGAACACGAGCATGCGGATCGCGCTGGCGCCCGGCGACACGGCCGCGCACGATGGTTTCGACGACGCGGCATGGAGCGCGCGCGAGCTCAGCGCATGGCTCGGGCTCGTCTATCAGGGTCCGTCTGAAACCACGCCGTGGGCCGGCTTTCTCGAAGCGGTTCGCGTGCGACTCGATGCGAGCTTCACGACGCTCGTGCTGCGCAATCCGGGCGGCGCGCGACACGGGCTGATCATCAACGCGTCCGCACACGGCCCGCTGCTGCCCGGCGAACCGTCGTACAGCGAGCAGTTCTATGCGCTGTGCCCGTTTCTCGACCACCCGCCCGGCCAGGTGTTCACGGCCGACCGCCTGTTCGGCGACGCCGCGTGGCGCGCGCACGATTTCTACCGGCAATACCTGCAGCCGCTCGACCTGCGCTACATCCTCGGCGCGAACCTGCGCGGCGAACGCGGCGTCGAGTGCGCGTTCTTCGTGAGCCGCCCGCACGGCGGCCGCGATTTCGACGCGACCGAGCGCGCGCAGGTCGCGACGCTGCTGCCGCACCTGCAACGCGCGGTCGAGCTGCACGCGGCGCTCGACGTCCTCGATGCCGAACGCGCGCTGTATGCGGGCACCGTCGACCGGCTCGACGTCGGCACCGCGATCGTCGACGAGGACGGCCGCGTGATCAAGCGCAACCGCATCGCCGAACGGCTGATCGACCAGCAGGACGGGCTGTGCGTGCGGCAGGAGCGGCTTCACGCGTCGTGCCCGCTCGACGAGCGCCGGCTGCAGAAGGCGCTGCAGGCCGCGCTCGAGCATTTCCGCGCCGGGGCGCTCACGCGCATCGAGGCCACCACGCTGTCGCGTCCCGGCGGCGCGATGCCGTTGAGCGTGCTGCTGCGCCCGCTCGCGCCCTATCGCGGCGCCGAGGACCGCCAGCATCGGCCGGCCGTCGCGGTGTTCGTCCGCGATCCGGCCGCGTCGCCGCAGACATCACGCGACATGCTGCACCGGCTGTTCCGGCTCACGCCGATGGAAACCGAAATCGCGCTGCTGCTGGTCGACGGGCTGACGCTCGACGAAGCGGCGGCCGCGACCGGCATCACGAAGAACACTGCCCGCGCGCACCTGCGCGGCATTTTCGCGAAAACGGGTGCGACGCGGCAGGCCGTGCTCGTGAAGACGCTGCTCAACAGCGTGGTGTCGATGGCGTAGCGCGCCGTGCCGGCACTCGGCACGATCTCATTTCACGTCATACGTCATCAGACGTTGTCGAATGACGCGTCGATCACCGGCATTCGCCAAATTTTAGGAAATTTCCGGGTAAACCCGCGACGTCATCGTCGATGCTCCGGCGTACCATGTCATACGATGACATACTACATCGACCGCCAACCAGACGTCGACGCGGGGCTGCCGCCCCGTCCGCCGCCGCCCGACCGGAGACACCCTTGAACCCGCCCTCGTCCGCCCTGCCCGGCCGCGACCCGCTCGCGTCGGCCGTCTCGAAAGTGAAGTGGCACGTGCTGCCGCTCGTGCTGATCATGTTCATCGCGAACTACATCGACCGCGTGAACGTCGGCTTCGTCGATCGCCATCTCGAAGCGTCGATCGGCATCGGCGCGGCCGCGTACGGGCTCGGCGCCGGGCTGTTCTTCGTCGGCTATGCGCTGTTCGAAGTGCCGTCGAACCTGCTGATGCAGCGCTACGGCGCGCGCGTCTGGCTGGCACGGATCATGGCGACGTGGGGCATCGTCGCGGCCGCGATGGCGTTCGTGTGGAACGACACGTCGTTCTACACGCTGCGCTTCCTGCTCGGCGCGGCCGAGGCCGGCTTCTTCCCCGGCGTCGTGCTGTACCTGTCGCAATGGCTGCCGCCGCAGGAACGCGGCAAGGCGATGGCGATCTTCCTCGGCGGCTCCGCGTTCGCGTCGGTGCTGTCCGGGCCCGTGACCGGCGCGCTGCTGTCGATCCGCGGCTTCGGCCTGCAGGGCTGGCAATGGATGTTCCTGATCGAAGGGCTGTTCTCGGTCGCGCTGTGCGGCGCGAGCTGGCTGCTGCTGAAATCGCATATCCGCGACGCGACGTGGCTCACGGCCGAGGAACGCACGGCGCTCCAGCACGCGCTCGACGCGGAACGTGCGACGCGCGACGTCCGCTCGAACGTGCCGGTGCGCGCCACCGCGCTGCTGCGCGATCCGCAGATCATGCTGTTCTGCTTCCTGTATTTCGCGATCCAGCTGACGATCTACGCGGCCACGTTCTGGCTGCCGACCATCATCCGCAGGATGGGCGGCCTCACCGATTTCCAGGTCGGCCTGTACAACACGATTCCGTGGATGATCGCGATCGGCGCGATGTACGGCTTCGCGGTGCTGTCGTCGAAGTGGAAGCATCCGCAGCGCTGGCTCGCGTTCTCGCTCGTGCTCGCCGCGTGCGGGCTGTTCGCGTCGACGTCGCCCAGTCCGGTGTGGTCGTTCGCGTCGATCTGCTTCGCCGCGCTCGGTTTCAAGGCCGCGGCGTCGCTGTTCTGGCCGATCCCGCAGGGCTATCTCGACACGCGCGTGGCCGCGGCCGTGATCGCGCTGATCAACTCGGTCGGCAACCTCGGCGGCTTCGTCGCGCCGACGGCCTTCGGCTATCTGAAGCAACATACGGGTTCGATCACGGGCGGGCTGTATGCGCTCGCGATCGCTTCGCTCGTCGCCGCGGTCGCCGCGCTGTTCGCGCGCACGCACCGGCGCAGCGAGCCGCCGCGCGGCCAGCCGGCCGACGAATCCTTCACGCACGCTCCGATGCTCCGCCATGCCGAACACTGACCGCCTGACCGTCGTCGTCTCGAATGCCGTCGACGGCGACCTCGCCACGTTCTCCCTCGCAGGCGACGGCACGCTCGCGCCGCTCGCCCGCTATCCCGCCGCCGACGTCGCGATGCCGATCGCCGTGCAGGCCGACCGCACGCGGCTCTACGTCGCGACCCGCGGCGAACAGCCGACGATCGTCGCGTTCCGCGTCGCGGCCACGGGCGCGCTCGCGCGCATCGGCACGACCGCGATCGACGCGAGTCACGCGTACCTGTCGCTCGACCGCGGCGGCCGCTGGCTGCTCGGCGCGTCGTACGGCGGCCATTCGCTGAGCCTTTACGACGCCGCGCGCGTGCGCGACGGCGACGGTACGCCGCTGCAGGTCGCGGGCGGCATCGCGAACGCGCACGCGGTGATCGTGTCGCCGGACAACCGCTTCGCGTACGTCAGCTCGCTCGGCTCGGACCGCGTGTTCGGCTTCGCGCTCGTCGAGGACGCCGCCGGGTTGCGCGCGGTCGAACACGGCGAAACGCGCGTGCCGGCCGGCTTCGGTCCGCGTCACCTGCGATTCGCGGATGACGGCCGCACGCTCGTCGTCGTCAGCGAATTCCAGGCCACGCTCGCCACCTTCGCCCGCGACACCGCCACCGGCCGGCTCGGCGACGCACACGTGAGCGCGCGTCACCCGGCCGTCGCCGCGCTCGCGCAAGGCCATGCGCGCCCGCCCGCTCCTGTCGAGCCGTCCGTGTGGGCCGCGGACCTGCACCTGACGCCCGACGAGCGCTTCGCGTACGTCAGCGAACGCACGTCGAGCCGGTTGCTCGGCTATCGCCGCAACGACGACGGGTCGTTCGCCCCCGCGCACGCGACGGCCACCGAAGCGCAGCCGCGCGGGTTCGCGATCGATCCGTCGGGACACTGGCTGATCGCCTGCGGCGAGCAGTCCGAACACGTCGCGGGGTATGCGATCGCGCCGGACGACGGCACGCTGTCGCTGCACGCGCGCGTGCCGGGCGGCCGCGGCGCGAACTGGGTCGCGATCGTCTGAAGTCTGGCGGTCTGAAGAAGAAACGGCGCCCGTACGGGAACCTGCACGCCGATGCGGGTGCGGCGTTCAGCGCCGCTCGCTCGGCGCGACGCCCGTCCAGCGCTTGAACGCGCGCGTGAAATTGGCGCGATCGGTATAGCCGACGCGCGCCGCGATCTCGTCGACCGGCAGCCGCGTGCCTTCGAGCAGCCGCAGCGCGTCGCGCAGCCGGATCTCGTCGAGCAGCGCCGAATAGGTCGCGCCGTATTCGGCGAGCTTGCGCTTGAGCGTGCGCGCCGACACATGCAGCTCGCGCGCGACGTCGTCGACCGACGGATAGCCGCCTTCGCCGCAGATCAGCAGGTTGCGCACGCGCTCGACGATGCTCTCCGCATAGCCGAGCCGCGCGAGTTCCGCCTCGCACTGCTGGACGATCATCTGCGCGGTCTGCGCGTTCGCGGTGCCGATCGGCTCGTCGAGCAGCGCGGCGTCGCAGCGGATGCGGTTCGCGCTCGCATCGAAATGGCAGCGCGGCAGCCGCGCGCGATAACGCTCGAACCACGGCGGCTCGGGCCATTCGAAATGGAGTTCGGCACGCGACTGGAGCGTGCGGCCCGGCGTCGGATACAGCAGCGAATTGAACAGGATCGCGGTTTCGACCAGAAAGTTTTCCACCGCGAACTGGCGCAGCCGGCCGAGCGGAAACGCTTCGAGCACGTCGATGTCGACGATGCCGTCGAGTTGCGCGAGCCGCACCGAGAAAAACGGCACGCGCGTCGGCAGGTAGCGGATGCCGAGCGCGATCGCCTCGCCGAGCGTCGCGCAGCTCATCAGCCCGAAGCCGATCAGTCCCGCTTTCGTGAGGCTGCTGCGCAGGCCGATCTCGATCGCGATCGACGGATCGTCGGTCGCGTCGAGCAGGTTGAACACGATCGCCGCCTGCTGCAGCGGCGTGATGCGCGCATCGGGCTGCGCGAGCCGGTCGCGCTCGACGCCCGAGCCGGCGAGAATGCGACCGCCGTCGATGCCGCGCTCCTCGGCCAGCATCAGCATGAACAGCGCATACGCGGACGACACCGTCGCCTTGTTCAACTGGCGCGCGGCATCCGGAACGGACAGGGCCATGCGGCTAACTCCGGAGCGGTTTCGGCGGATTGTAGCGTCGCTGGCCCGCAATGACACCGCGGCGGCACTCTAGCCACGCGACGGCATCGGCCACCGGAGCGCCGGCCAACGTGGCCCGAAATGACACCGCCATTGGCACCGACGGCCCTCGCATGCGCGCCGGCACGCGCCTATGCTTGTCACATCGGCATTGCGCCCCACTCTTTCCGCATGGATTCCGGTCGATGAGCCAACCCGCACGAACCGCCTTTCGCCACGACGCCGACAAGGTCGCGTACGTCCGCCGCGAAGTGAACGCCGCGAGCGACGCGATCCGCGCACGCTTTCCGCTGCTCGACAACCAGAACCTCGTCGGCGCGACCGTGATGGCCGTGTCGGTGAGCGCGATGCTCGCGATCGCGTGGCTGTATGCGCGCGGCGCGATCGCGTGGTACGTCGCGCTGCCGCTCGCCGCGTTCGTCACGTCGCTGATCCACGAGCTCGAGCACGACCTGATCCACCTGATGTACTTCAAGAAGACGCCGTGGGCCTATCACCTGATGATGGCGCTGTGCTGGCTCACGCGGCCCGGCACGATCAACCCGTGGACGCGCCGGCGCATGCACCTGCATCACCACAAGGTGTCGGGCGGCGAATCGGATCTCGAGGAATTCGGCATCACCAACGGCGAGCGCTGGGGCGTGAAGCGCCTGCTGATGATCGCGGACGGCATGCTCGCCGTCGTGCTGCGGCCGGCCGCGATGCGCCGCAAGGTGAAGCAGTACGTGGCCGCGCAGCCGGTGCAGGATCCGTCCGAGCGCCTGCAGTTGCGCATCGAGCAGGTGTCGTCGTACATGCCGGTCGGTCACCTGTACTACACGCTGTGGCACGCGTTCATCGTCTATCACGTCGGCCTGTTCGCGCTGCCTGCGTTCGGTTACGCGGTGACGGTGCCGGCCGTCGTCGAACGCGTGATGAGCGTCGTCGATTTCCTGGCGGTGGTGTGGCTCGGGCCGAACTTCGTGCGCAGCTTCTGCATCAACTTCGTCAGCTCGAACATGCACTATTTCGGCGACATCGACTCGCGCAACGTGATCCAGCAGACGCAGGTGCTGAACCCGTGGTGGATGCTGCCGTTCCAGCTGTTCTGCTTCAATTTCGGCAGCACGCACGCGATCCATCACTTCGTGGTGCGCGATCCGTTCTACATCCGGCAACTGACCGCCCGCACCGCGCACGCGGCGCTGCGCGAAGTCGGCGTGCGCTTCAACGACGTCGGCACGTTCGCCCGTGCGAATCGCTGGGGCGGCTATCGCCCGTCTCGCGGCGCGCACCACGCGCAGGCCGACGCGTAACGCCGGCGACGCGCGGCATCAGCGCCTCGTCACTCGCCGATCGGCGGCATCGGCCCCTGCCCGCGGATCCACGACCAGTTCGCGAGTTCGGCCATTTCCTTGTCGCCGCGGCTGTCGCCGTACGCGAACAACTGCTTCGGCGGCCGGTTGCCCCACCATCCGCGCAGCCGCACGACCTTCTGCGGCCCCCAGCAGTTCTCGCCGTCGAGCCGGCCGGCGAAGACGCCGCGCTCGAACGCGAGCCGCGTCGCGAGCACGGCGTCGAAGCCGGCCGTCTTCGCCCACTTCTCCAGATACAGCGACGGCGACGCGCTGACCAGCACGACTTCATGCCCGCGCGCCCGATGCTCGCGGACACGCTCGAGCATTTCCGGACGCACGAGGTTCGGCAGATAGCTATCGACGAACCGGCGCGCCTGCGCGTCGAGCACGTCCTCGCGGATCGGCCCGAACGCGAACGACGCGAACTTCGCCTTCGCGTCGCCGCGCGACAGCAGCCCGGCCTTCATCGCGACGATCCACGGCAGCGCGCGCAGCCCGGCCCACGCGAAACGCGGCGTGCCGACCGCCTGGCGGACGAAATGGCGAAAGCTGTCGGTGGTCGTGATGGTGCCGTCGAAATCGAAGGCGGCGACGATGCGGTCGGTCATGGAGAATCGGCGGGAAAGCGATGAGATGCCCGGGAAGATAGCAGACTCGCGGCCGCCCGCGCGAAACCGTCGCGCCCGACACGCGACTGCGCGCGCCGCAGCGCGTGCGGTCGCATCGTTCGCTCAGCGCGACGGCCGCGCGGCCAGCGCCGCCGGCAGCACGACGTTCATCAGGTGATCGGCACGCGACAGCAGGTCGGTCACGCGCTCGTCGAGCCCGCGCAGTTGCGCCGGCTGCATCCGGATCTGCTGGACGGCCTGTCCGACGATGTTGCGGCGGTCGAACAGCGTGCGCTCGACGCCCGCATCGTCCGGCGCGCGCACGACGTCCGACACCGCGCTCAGCGCGGCGAGCACGACCACGAGGTTTTCCTCCGCATGGCGGATCTTGGCGGCGAGTTCCTCGGTACGGCGCGGGAAAAAGCCGAGCGACTGCTTGAGCGCACCGAGCGCCGCGCGATAGTCGACATGGCCGGACGCCGCCCCGAACCAGCGTTCGAACATGCCGGCCTTGCGCGTCGCTTGCGCGAGCATCCCGGCCATCATGTCGGCCGCGCCGAGTTCGTTGAATTCGCGCGTCGTCGCCGCGACCGCTTCGACGAGGTTGCCGGCCGTCTCCAGCGCGCCGTCGCCGATCGTCGCGACCGTCGCGAGCTTCAGCGGCACCAGTTGCCGGATATGCCGCTCGATGCGCGGCGCGTAGTCGGGATAGAGATTCGGAAAGCTGGCCTGCGCGGCGCGGAAGCACGCTTCGAGCTGCGGATGGTTCGATGCGCCGAACAGCGCACGGCCGATTGCGTCGGCGGGCGCCGCACGCACGGCGTGATCGGACGCGGGCGCCGGCCCGAACTCGAGCGCCTGCGGGGCGGGCCGCGCCGGCGCACGCGCGACCGGCGCAGCGGGCGCGGCCGGCGCGTCGAACGCAAGACGCCCGGGCGTGCGCTCGGGCGTCGTATCGAACTCGAGCCGCTTCGGCTCGTCGGACGGATTCGTCATCGCTGCTTCCTGCCCGGCGCGGCGGTGTTCCGCGCGCCGGGCTGCCGCCAGTCAGACCGCGCCGCCGTACGCGCGGACGAAATCGCCGAGGCCACGGTTGTAGCCCGCGCCGACCGCCTTGAACATGAAGTGGCCGTCGCGGCGATAGAAGCTGCCGACCTGCACCGACGTCTCCATCGAGAAGTCTTCCTCGAGCGCGTACTTCGCGATCACCGCGCCCGACACCTCGTCGGCGATCTGGATGTAGCTGTTGCGAACCTGCCCGAAATTCTGCCGGCGCGCTTCGGCCTGGTCGATCGTCACGACCACCGAGATTTCCTCGACGTCGGCCGCAAGCTTCGTCATGTCGATGAAGATCACCTCATCGTCGCCGTCGCCGCTGCCCGTGCGGTTGTCGCCGCTATGCACGACGCCCAGGCACTTCGACGAAGGCATCCCGCGCTTCGGGAAATCGTCGCCGGGCTGGATGAAGGTTTCCTTGCGCTCCATCGTGCGCACTTCGCTGTTGTAGAACACGAAATGCTGATCCGAGATCAGCTTCGGATTGCTCTGCGCGTCGTACTTGCACAGGAACACCGACACGTCGAGATCGAAATCCGTGCCGGTGTCCGTCGCGTTCGCGTCCCAACCGAGACCGATGCGGAATTTCTGCGTGCCGGGCGCTTCCTTCGACAGGTTGACGCGACCGCCTTTCGACAAATTGATCATCTGAACCTCTCCTGCTGGAACCGCCGTAGCGCCGGCGGCGATGCCGGGCCGCACACGGCGGCCCTTCGTTGATGGTGTTCGCGCCGCGTGACGCGCGCTTACTTGCCCGCCACCGCCGCGCGGTCTTCCTTGCGCTGCACGACGATCGACGACCACACGGCCGCGGCAATCATCGCCGCGCCGATCAGGCCCGTGACGACCTCCGGCACCTCGAACTTCACGCCCAGGAACATGATCGTCGCGAGCGCGCCGATCGCCCAGAACGCGCCGTGCTCGAGAAAGCGGTACTGCGCGAGCGTGCCCTTCTTCAGCAGCACGAGCGTCATCTCCCGGATGTAGGCCGCGCCGACGCCGAGGCCGAGCGCGATCAGGAAAATGTTGTTCGACAGCGCAAACGCGCCGATCACGCCGTCGAAGCTGAACGACGAATCGAGCACTTCCAGATACATGAACCCCGCGACGCCTTCGCGCACCACGCGCGTGCCCGTGTCCTCGCCGCCGACCAGGTCGCCCACGCCGTGCGCGATCACGAAGCCGATCACGCCGAACGCACCCGCGAGCAGAAAGCTGACCTGCTCGGTCGCCGGCACGTAGAACGACGCGACGATCACGATCGCGAGCGTCAGCGCCACTTCCAGTGCGGTGATGCGGCCGAGATGGCGCATCGGGCCTTCGAGGAAGCCGATCCAGTGCTCGTCCTTCTCGGTGTCGAGCATGAACTTGAAGAACACCATCAGCAGGAACGCGCCGCCGAACGCCGATACCTCATGATGCGCGGACGTCAGCACCGCCGCGTACTTGTCCGGCGATTCGATCGCGAGCGTCAGCGCGTCCCACAGACCGATATGGCCGATCACCGCGACGATCAGCAGCGGAAACACGAGCCGCATGCCGAACACCGCGACCGGCAGGCCGAACACCATGAAGCGGTTGCGCCACTTCTCCGACCAGTTCTTCAGCACCGACGCGTTGACGACCGCGTTGTCGAGCGACAGCGAAATTTCGAGCACGCACAGGACCGCGACGATCAGCATGTCCCTCACGCCGCCGAGGAGATAGGCCGCGATCAGCGCGAGCGCCGTGAGCGACAACGGGATCTTGAAGTCTTTCAACATGATGGGGTAATCGAGTTCAGAAAAATGGGCAGGCGGGCCGCGCTTACTTCGCGCGCACCCAGTCGCAGAATTCCTGCGTGATCAGCTGTTCGTAGATCTGTTCGTCGCTGAGGTCGAGCGATTCGAGATGCAGGAAGCCGACGTTCGGCATTTCGTCCGCGACTTCCGCAAGGAAGTCGAATTCGCTCGGATCGCCGACGCCGACGAGCGACCAGTACAGCGGGAAATGTTGCGATTCGGTCAGCAACTGGCGCACGCGCTTGCGGTCGTTCTTCGGGTTCTGGCCGTCGGTGACGAACAGCACCCATGCGGGCAGATGGCCGTTCACGGGCGCGGAGGCGGCCGGCGCGGACGGGTCGTCCGCACCGCCGAACAGCCGGCTCAGGAAGCCGCGCTTTTCTTCGCGCTTCGGCTCCGGCGCGCGGAAGAAGAAATCGACGATGTCGTTCATCACCGGCGCGTACTGCGTGCCGCCCCACTTGTCGATCCGCGCGTTGAGCACATGATCGGAAATGTACGAGCCGTAGTTGTCCGGCGTCGCGGTCGGCAGCCGGTCGTAGCCTTCGGTGAAGGTCCACGTGTCGACTTCGCCGTTGTCGTCGAACTTCAGTGCAATGCCGAGAATCCGGTCGTGCGTCTCCTGGATCACGCCCGACTGGTACAGCGGCTTCGCGGAGCCCGAGATGTCGAGCGCCGCGCCGACGCGCACGACCGGCGGCTTCAGGATCTGACGTTTTTCGAGGACGATCGCGACCTTCGCCGCGCGTTTCTCAAGCGTAATCATGCGGTGTTCTCTCAGTTCTCTTAGTTGTGCTTCGGAGCGAATCGGGTGATCAGGTCCTGTTCGAGCTGGCGCAGGCGCGGCGCGTCCTGCTCGCGCTGGCGGCGGCCGTCGGCAATGATCTGCGTGATGTCGTCGAACGCGCCGAACAGCTGCTGCTGCGCGTATTCGAACGTGTCGGTCGAGATCACCGGGCGCTGGCCGAGCTTCGCGACTTCCTGCGCGTTCTGGCGATTCAGGTCGGCCTGCGCGCGGATCGCCTCGTCGGCGGCGTCGTACGTCGCGTTCGCGAGCGCCGCCGCGCGCTTGGTGCTGAGCTGCTCGAGGTAGAGCGCGAACGCATTGGTCCACGCGGGAATCAGCACGGTCTTGATCGTCATGAACTTCGACGTCAGCGTGCGTTTCTGGTCCTGCTCCATCCGGATCTGCGGCGCGAGCTGCTTCGACATCAGCATCGCGCGGTCGAGGTCGTCGAGCTTGCTTTCGAGCGCGTCGACCTTGCGCTTCACGTCGAGCAGGCGCTGCGCGGCGAACGCATCGTCCGCCGGCTGCTGGCCGGCCGCGAGATGCGCGCGCAGCGCCGCGAGCGCCGTTTCGCCGTGCGCCTTCGACTGCGCGAGCTCCTGGTGCAGCGCGTAGTTGTCGTTGTACATCCGCTCGAGCTCGTCGATGCCGGCCTTCTGGCGCTGCGCATGGTTTTCGAGCTCGACGACGAGCGTATCCATCCGCTTGCTCACCGACTCGTATTGCGACAGCAGCTTCTCCTTGGTCGAGCGGAACAGCCGCGTGACCTGCGTGAGCAGCCCGCCCTTGTCTGCGCCGCGCGGGTCGAGCCCCTTCGCGGTCGCGATCAGCTCGTTGAGCTTGTCGCCGAACTGGTCGGCGTCCGACGCCCGGACGCTTGCGAGAATCTGCTGGGAGAAGGCGGCGATCCGCGTGCCCTGCGTCGCGCCGAGCTGGTCGATCTCGTCGACGGTGATCAGGCGCGCGTGTTCCGTCGGCTGCGCTGCCGGCACGACGACGTTGGCGACGGCGGCTGGCACGGCGACGGGCGACAAGGACGGCATGGAAGGACGATCGCTGACCGCATTGGATTTGTTGTCGTCGAATAGCGGCTTCATGTGGCTACCACGTTCCTTTTCTGCTTTTTGCTACGTGTGTTGTCGTGCGCGCAACGCGCGCTTCCGCGATTGCCGCCGTGCTCTCTCACGGGCGGCAGACGGACAATAAATGGCGACGGTGCGGCGCGTCAAGCCAGGCAAGTCTTTCAATTTACATACGCTTTGTAATATATACGACGGCCATCTCGATACTGCTTCCGGCAATGTAAGGACATATGCGTTGATGGAGCATGAATCCGGAATTCTCGGCACGCGCCGACGGAGAGAAATGGAAAGTATTTTGAAAGAATTGGCCTGTCGCTATTCCGCTGATTGTTACAGATTGCTTAACGGGGGCGTCGCGCCCTAGTACGAGTAGCCTTGCGACGCCGGGCGCGCGTCGTGGCGGCGGCCCCACCACGGCAAGTACGCGTTGTTCTCCCCGCGTGCGCGGAACCAGTCCTTGCCGGGATCGATCGGCGTCAGCTTCGACGGTGCGACCACCACCACGGCCGTCGGATGTTCGGTGTCCGTCGTGCCCGCCACAAGCACGTTGCCGCCGAGATGATTTGCGCGGCCGATCGCGAGCGCCACATCGGTCAGCGCCGCGCCGGCCCCCATGTCACCGAGCAGTGCCGACGTGTTGAAGGTTTCGCCGCGAAGATCGCTTTCCGGCACGGCTTCGGCGAGCCCTTGCGACAGGGACGCGGCCCTTGACGACGCGGCCGCGCTGCCCTTGCCCGCATCGTGGATAACGTAGTTCAGCGACGAGACCGCGACGCCCGCATTGGCTGCGGCTGCGTCGATCGTCGACTTCCATGCCGGCACCGCGCGGCCCTCGCCTTGCTTCGCGTCGAAATCCTGGACGCTGCCTTGCGCCGCCTTGCCGATCCAGGCCAGCGGTTCGCGCTCGGTCTTCAGATCCGGGCCGGCGAGGAACAACACCACCATGTTCTCGTTGATCTGTTCATCCTGCGGCGGAAAGCTTGGCGCGTCCCAGTTCATCACCCACACGCTTTTGTCGGGATGCGCGGCCAGGTAGTCCAGCGCGGCGTTCAACGACGTGAAGCCGGCATTGCCGTGGCCCGACGTCACGTGCACGTCGGGCGGTATGTCGCGGATCCATAGATTTTTTGCGGAGGGGTTGCCGATTTCATACATATTTACCATCTCGTCGCGCAAGAACGCTCCGGCGCCTTCCGGGTCGAGACGGCCGGCAGGAAGTGCGAGTTCGACATGCACCCCCGCCAGTTCACGCCACTCCCGCTTGTACTTCGAGCCGATGGTGTAAAAATAATCGGGGTTCATCACGTAGCGCGTCCGAAACAACACGAGAAGTTCGCGCACATATTTCTTGTAAAAACCCGCGAACGACTCACGCCCCCGCCGCCCGTCCGCGACGATGGAAACCGCCTGCAAGGTCGAGTATTTTTTGGGGTTTGTGCGCACCATGTCGTCGTTGGCGTTCGGCTTCACCAACCCGAGCGTCCACAGCAATTGCCACTCGGTCGGATAGTCACGACGCTGCAGCGGATTGAGCCATTCAAGTCCGACAACTTGGGCAACAAACGGCGCGGCAGACGCACCTTCGACGGATTGCGTCGATGCGGCGCGCATCTCAGCCCGCAATGGCGGGCTCGACAAGAGTGTCGCCATCACGATCGAGACGCACCCGATACGTCTGGCAAGAGTGAAGCAGTGCATGAATACCCCGATCGAACCGGCCAACCCCGCGCGCCGGTCCGGCAATTCATTCCCGCCCGGACGACGCCAGACTCGAAATCAGCGTCGCACCGCACGACGTCTTGTGTCCATCGAATGCAGCCGGTTTCCCGTCGACAATGACCTGCGGATCGCCTTCGGCGATAAAGCAGGCCTGATGGCCCGCGATCGGACAGACGCACGTATCGCCGAGCCGGGCGACCGGCCGCCCCATCACTTCGCTGACCGCGCTGCCGGTCACGACCTGACCGCCGTGGCTCGTTGCGTCGCCGACTCGAATGATTCCGCGCATGCGTATTCCTTATTCCGAATAGCCTTGCGACGCAGGGCGCGCGTCGTGACGGCGCCCCCACCACGGCAAGTACGCGTTGTTCTCACCGCGTGCGCGGAACCAGTCCTTGCCGGCGTCGATCGGCGTCAGCTTCGACGGCGCGACGACGACGACTGCCGTCGGATGCTCGGGGTCCGTCGTTCCGGCTACGAGCACATTTCCACCGAGGTGATTCGCTCGGCCGATCGCCAGCACCACATCGGTCAGCGCCGCGCCGGCGCCCATGTCACCGAGCAGTGCCGACGTATTGAAGGTCTGCGTACGGAAATCGTATTCCGGCAGTACTTCCGTCAGCGTCTGCGACAGCGATGCAATTCTTGTCGATGCAGCATCACTGCCCTTGCCCGCGTCGTGCACGATGTAATTCAATGACGATACCGGCACGCCTGCATTAGTCGCCGCCGTATCGATCGTCGACTTCCATGCCTGCACCGCGCGACTCGCGCCTTGCTTTGCGTCGAAATCCTTGACGTTGCTTCGAGCGGCTTTACCGATCCAGGCCAGCGGCTCGCGCTCGGTCTTCAGATCCGGGCCGGCAAGGAACAGCACCACCATGTTCTCGTTGATCTGTTCGTCGTTCGGCGGGAAGCTCGGTGCATCCCAGTTCATCACCCACGCGCTTTTGTCGGGGTGGGCGGCCAGATAGTCCAGCGCCGCATTCAACGACGTGAAGCCGGCATTCCCCTGCCCCGATGTCACGTGCACATCCGGCGGTGTGTCGTGGCTCCACAGATCTTTTGCCGATGAATTTCCGATCTCGAACGTGCTGATTATTTGATCACGCAAATATGCCTTTGCCTTGATGGGATCAAGACGACCAGAAATTGCCAGTTCAACATGCACGCCAGCCAGCTCACGCCATCTACTTCTGTCACCAGGTTTCACGGTATAGAAATAGTTGGAATCGGTAAAATATCTAGTACGGAACAATACGAGCAACTCGTCGATATATTTCTCGTAAAATCCACCAAATGATTCACGTCCAGAGCTGCCATCCGCAATGATTGAGATCGCTTGAACGGCAGAGTACTTTTTAGGGTTGGCGCGCACCATATCGTCATTCTTGTTCGCAGAAGCCAGGCCCAACGTCCACAGCAATTGCCACTCCGTCGGATAGTCACGACGCTGCAGCGGATTGAGCCATTCAAGTCCGACAACTTGGGCAACAAACGGCGCGGCAGACGCACCTTCGACGGATTGCGTCGATGCGGCGCGCGTCTCAGCCCGCAATGGTGGGCTCGACAAGAATGTCGCCATCACGATCGAGACGCACCCGATACGTCTGGCAAGAGTGAAGCAGTGCATGAATACCCCGATCGAACCGGCCACCCCCGCGCGCCGGTCCGGCAATTCATTCCCGCCCGGACGACGCCAGGCTCGAAATCAGCGTCGCACCGCACGACGTCTTGTGTCCATCGAATGCAGCCGGTTTCCCGTCGACAATGACCTGCGGATCGCCTTCGGCGATAAAGCAGGCCTGATGGCCCGCGATCGGACAGATACACGTATCACCGAGCCGGGCGACCGGCCGCCCCATCACTTCGCTGACCGCGCTGCCGGTCACGACCTGACCGCCGTGGCTCGTTGCGTCGCCGACTCGAATGATTCCGCGCATGCGTGTTCCTTATTTTGAATAGCCTTGAGTCGTAGGGCTCGCATCGTGACGACGTCCCCACCAAGGTAGATAGGCGTTGTTTCCGCCGCGTGCGCGAAACCAGTTCTTAGTTGCATCGATCGGCGTCAGTTTCGAAGGCGCGACCACCACCACCGCTGTCGGGTGCTCGGCGTCGGTCGTTCCGGCTACGAGTACATTTCCCCCGAGGTGATTCGCTCGCCCGATCGCCAGCACCACATCGGTCAGCGCTGCGCCGGCCCCCATGTCACCGAGCAACGCCGATGTATTGAAGGTCTGCGTACGGAAATCGTATTCGGGCAGTACTTCCGTCAACGTCTGCGACAGGGACGCAATGCGTGTCGACGCAGCATCACTGCCCTTGCCCGCATCGTGCACGATGTAATTCACCGACGACACCGGCACGCCAGCATTACTCGCCGCCGTATCGATTGTCGACTTCCATGCCTGCACCGCGCGACTCGCGCCTTGCTTTGCGTCGAAATCCTTGACGTTGCTTCGAGCGGCTTTACCGATCCACGCCAGCGGCTCGCGCTCGGTCTTCAGATCCGGGCCTGCAAGGAACAGCACCACCATGTTCTCGTTGATCTGTTCGTCGTTCGGCGGGAAGCTCGGTGCATCCCAGTTCATCACCCACGCGCTTTTGTCAGGATGCGTAGCCAGATAGTCCAGCGCGGCGTTCAGCGATGTGAAGCCGGCATTGCCGTGGCCCGTCGTCACGTGCACATCCGGCGGTGTGTCGCGACTCCATAGATTCTTTGCGGACGGGTTGCCGATTTCGAATATATTGACAATGCGATTACGCAGATATGACGCAGCCGATGCAGGCTCAATTCGTTCGGAAGGAATAGCCAACTCCACATGCACGCCAGCCAGCTCACGCCACTTTCTTTTGTCATCCGAGCTCACGGTGTAAAAATAATCTTCACCCGTAAAATATGGAGCTCGGAAGAGCAACAATAGTTTATCGACATATTTCTCATAAAATCCAGCAAAAGATTCACCTCCTCCATTACCATCCGCGACAATGGAAATTGCCTGCAACGTCGAATATTTCTTCGGATTCGTTCTAACCATATCATCGTTGACATTTGGCTTGACCAGACCAAGCGTCCACAATATTTGCCACTCGGTAGGGTAGTCCCTGCGCTGGAGGGGATTCATCCATCCAAGGCCTACAACCTGCGCAACGAAAGGCTTGGATGAACTGGCCCCAGCGATCGGGACTGCCTTATCGGCCGATGAGGCGGCCATCGCGCGAGGAGCAGCAATCACTGTTGCGAACGCAAACACCATGATTGCCACGAGCCCCGGGACCAACACCAATCGTTTCAACAGATTACCCATACCCAATAACTCCCCTGCCGGCTTGCCAGACGAAATCAATATCAAAAACGACGCCCCTAAAGCAAAAAACAACGCAAGGCTCGCAACTCCGACTCGACGCGGCCAGGTGGCAATGACCGCCTTCATAAAATACCTCCCAACTTCATGAAAAAGCCACCATCTCGCTCGTCATGTATTTTCCCCGGCATTGCGGCACTTTCGTCTTTTTTAACCCAGTCAGGCAAAAATAGGTCGCCGTGCTTGCCGGTATTTATATAATCCATCAAATGAAAATTAGGATCACCCTTCTTGGAATCACTGGCAAATCTCCAATCAGCCTGGATTCTGAGATATTTGAAATCATCTTCAGTTAAATAACAAAGCCCAATTGCCACATCATAAGCCAACGCCCTTTCAGCATGATCCTTGTTGGTCATGATGGTCGAATGGTTAGTGGGGTTATTCTTGTCCCCGCCGTTCAGAATCTGGAATATCTCGTTGTTCCGCCATTCGGTATAGTCAGCACTCGCTGCCTCCGGATTGTCCTCCCCGATCACATTCCCTTCCTTGTCGACCCAGCGGCGATTTCCGGACCTTCTCGCTTCCATCCGAAGAATGGAATGATCCTCATACCGCTGCGCAGCCTCGGACGCCGCGTCCCCCTGCGCCTTCAGCGCATCACCCTCGGTCTTGAATTTTTCCGACTTCGCGTCGAAGTTGTCGTATGGATCGTCATCACGCTTGTTCTCCTTGTTGGCGTCACGCCCAGCCGACGGCGGATCGTAACCCTCGTTGAAGCGCCCTTCCTCAATCGGTTTCCCTTGCGCATCGCAAGCGCCCGACGGCTTACCGTAGCGCAACGCCTGCGGGAGGAAGCGCGTTTCCTTGTCGAGCATCGGCGCCGTAATCGGGATTTCCCAATTTTTCGGTGGCTCGGCATTGACTGCCATGTCCGTCAAATTGAACAGGTAGAAGACCGGACTCGTTGCAAGCGTGAAAATCTTCGCGATCCACCCTTCATTGGAATGCATCCCTCGTCCAAGACCATACCGCGCCGGTGGTGATGGCGGATACCAGAAACCTTCCTTCTGGTTCTTGTCCTTGCGCCAGTCATCCTGCCAGTACCGATAGAGCTTGCTCTCTCCGCCCACCTCGAAATTCGACGCGAACACGCGTTGCGAAAAAACGCCCCACGCATTCGTCGCACTGATTTCATCGATACTCATCCCGCGCCAGCCGATTCCCTGAACGGTCAGGGCGGAAATGACCTGATCGTGCGGGCAGCAGTACAGCGTCACTCTTCCGTAGGTGTTTTTCTGGTACAGCCCATGCGCCTCCCGGTCCTTGGCTGCGCTATACGGTTTGCCTCCATCCTTCGACGGTCTCGCGCTTTCCATCGCGCGATCGAGATCCTCCGCAGGCATCTCGAGCTCGGCCCGGGCACGCAGGATATCGAAGTACGCCCTCAACGTCTCCTTGCGCGCCACATAGGTCTCGCGCCCCACGTGCCCGTTCTTGTCGCGCACCCCGCGCTGGGCCCATGAGTCGGTCATGTTGGCCTCGACGAGACTGTACGGAGGATTGGCGAGCACATAAGTGTCGGCGACGCAGCGCCCTTTCTTGCCCCACTGATCCGTCACCTCGGGCAACCGGTCGCCGAGGAATGCGGCGGCAAGGCCGATCATGTTTCCCTGGCTGTGGCACACGATCGTGATCGGCGCGTCGGCCTGTCGTTTACGGATCGACTCGACCAGGCGTGCCAGCCGCAGCGCGCCAAGCACGCCGTAAGTGCGCGGCGGCGTGGAGTAGATTTTTCGATTGCCGATGCTGTTCATGTGCTGAACGGTCAGCCACAGAAAGAGCCGATCGTTCAATCCGTCGTTCCACAGATCCGGCAGGCTCGAACACCCGCCCGCGAACGGACCACCGCCCCAGTAATTCTTCTCGTTGAGCATGATCTTGTCGCCATACTCCTTCAGCTCCTGCGCATTCGCGGCATAGCCCCACCGAAAGTGGATGACGGGCGAAAAGGACGGATCGGGCTTGATGTACGTCTTCGACGACATTTCCGGATTCAGGAAGCCGTCCGGCGTCAGGCTTTCGATATAGCTGACCGGCGTCATCTGCCCGGCCACCGGCCCCCAATGGAACAGCTGATCGTCATAACGCCCCATGCGCCGGTTCAACCCGGCACACAGCCCCTTCTCGGCCTCCTGGAACCATTCCCCTTCCGAATTCACCCCGTGCACGAAAATGACGACGCCCGGCAGCGGCATCTGCATCACGCACTCGAGGTCGTTGCGGTTGAACAGCGTCGTCCCCAGTCCACCACCCACCGGAGTCTGCGACGGGTCGTCCGTCGACGGTTGCCCGCCCGGGTTCTGCGCAAAGTTGTAGTTGAACATGTTGTTTTTCTTGAAGACTCGGCTCAGGTTCTCGACTTGAAGAAGCGAACCGCCAATTGTTCGAACTGGTCGCTGCTGACCGGCGCCAGCTTGCCTTGCGCGTCGGTCTTCCCCTTGATCAATTCGCCCGACGCCTTTCGCACCTCGGCTTCCATGCCCTCGACCGGCTGTCCGTCGGTGGCCCGGACCAGCTTCGGCACCCGCCCCAGCGAGCCCTGGTCGAACTTCGGAAAGTCGGCGCTCATGCTCGCCGGCCCGGCCCACGTATGCGACGCCGACTTGACGGTGAAACTCCCCGGACACCCGAGCTCGATATCGCCGCCCTGCAGCTTCAGGTACGCGCCGCCCGACGTCACGAACACGACCTGCTCGCTGGCCATGCCCGCGAGCTTGCCGCCGCCCGCCGTCATCTGGATGTTCTTCGCCGAATCGATCTGCGTGTCGTCGTTCTGGCTCTGCAGCGCCACTTTCCCCTGGTTGGCGATCGCCGACACGCCCTCGCTGTGCGCGAACATCGCCACGCCACGCCCGGCCTGCAGGTTGATCCGCTGCCCGCTCGTGTACTGCAGGTGGTTCTGCGCGACGACATCGACGTTGCCGCCCGCATGGGTCGTCACGGTCTTCGGCGTCGCCATGCTGATGCCGGCCGGCGCGGTGATGCCGATCGCGGCCATCGACGCGCCTGACGACTCACCGCCGTCGGACGCCTTGCCATTCGGCCAGCCTTTCACCGTGGTCATGAGCGCATCGTGCGGCTGCGTATCCGGCGCGACGCCTTGATGCTGGCCCGCATAGTCGCCGAGACTCTTGAACAGTTCGACGCATTCCTGCATCAGTTGCAGATACTCGTCGCGCGCGAGGTGGCCGTCGCTCGCGCGCAGCCGCTCCCAGGCCGAAATCAGCATCGCCTTGCCGCTGCGAATCGCCACGTGCGCATCGCTGCGCAACTCCGCGCCTTCGCCGCGCGCCGTACCCTGCCCGTTGTCGCGCGGCTGCGTCAGATAGCCGAGGTTCAGCTGACTGTACGCATGCTCGCTCGCCAGCTGGCTGCTGATCTGCCCGGGCGTATCGTCGAAGCGGATCTGGTTGTAGCGCTGCCCCTTGATTTCCTTCGTCTTCGTGCCGGAAAGATAGCGGTTGCCCGGCAGTGCGCCGGTATGGCTGAAGGTCGCCGGCATGTTCGGCCCGTTGGCCAGCACACCCATCACGACCAGCCGGTCCGGATCGCCGCCGATATGGCCGATCAGCACTTCCATGCCGACGCGCGGCAACGTATTCGCGCCGAAGCTGGGCCCGGCGAGCGCGCAGGCGACGCGCACCGGCGCGCTGTCGGACGGCGTGCCGCTCGTGCCGGCGCCCTGCGCGTGCGCATGATCGTCCGCGCTGAGCCCCTGGATCCGCACCCGGATGCGGCCCATTTCATCGCAGAACACCTCCTCGCCCTCCGGCCCGACGACGACCGCCGTCATCGGATGAACCGGCGGCAAGTCGACGTGGGGATCGTAGGCCGGCGTCAGCGGCACGCCGCGCCGCACGCACGAGAACGTATTCTCGTAGCGCCTGTCGCTTTCGTCGCCCGGCTTGCCGCTCAGGTCGGCCGGCACCGCGTTGAACAGCACGCGGCTTGCCGCGAACAGCGATTGCGCGCGCTCGTTCAGTTCCTTCGGCAGGTTATTGCGCACGCAATGATGAAGCGACGTGACGACGAACTGCCGCTGTTCGGCCGGCAACGTATCGAGTTGCGGATGCTCGGCGAGCGCAAACCAGTGACCGACGGCAAGATCACGCACATTGCTCACGCCGTCGACGGATTCGGCACGCAGTTCATGCGCCAGCATCCGGTCCTTGCCGATCCGGTCGAGATCGGACGACGAATCCCCGGCATGCGGGATATCGATGACGACGTCGGCCAGCAAATGCCCGAGGTCGTTGCCGCCGTCGCCCTGATCGACGATCGTCGCCTGCTCGGTTTGCGACATCCGGCCGCTCTTGTAGTCCCACGTCGGCCGGACGACCTTGCCCGGGATCAATCGGCGGCTCGTCGCCCACAGCGTGATCGAGTCGCGCGCCTCGGTGGCGGCGTCGCGATGGTATCGGATCGTGCCGGCGACCGTCTCCGGCAACTTCATCGAGTCATCGGCAAAGACGAGCGTATGCACCGGCGTGTCGTGCGCTTGGCCGCTCGCCCGCTCGCCTGCCTTCCCCGCCTTGACGAATACGGTCGCCCCGTCCCGTCGCAACAGCCGCCGGATGAAGTGCGCGTCCGACTCGTTGACCTGCCGCGTGAGTTCACGCGCGGGGTAACGCGCGGCTTGCAGACCGGACAGGTCGAACTCGAATGCGCCCGCGAGCGCCGAGCTGCGCTGGCGCCATTCCTGAAGCAGCACACCCAGGATGTCGGGCAGGCTCTTGGACCGAAACAACCGCGAATTGGTCCGCCGCTCCATCACGGACAGCACGTCGCGAATCGTCAGCTGGTAGCAGGTCAGCGAACCGTCCGACTGCCCGGTGCGGACGTCGGTGACGATGCCGTTGATGGGATGAAGACGCCCGCGATCGGTCGTCATCTCGACGGAAACCGGCAGTCCGATGAAGCTGCGGATCGGCAGATCGGCCCGTGCCGACACGCAGGTCAGATGCCCCTCGATACCCGTCATCAGCCCTTCCCGGATATCGGCATACTGGAGCGCAAGCACTTGCTCGAGCGTTTTCTGGGCAGGCCCCCAGTTCATGCGAACCGGTCGATTGTTCTGATCGACCACCCCCGACGCAAACGTGCGTAGTAATTCGGCTGTATTCACAGCGTGACTCTCAGGATTTTGTTTGACTTCGTTGTTCGGCGAGCAATCACGCCCGCTGGTCCGTCCTGGGAGTGCCGCCCGTCTGGTTTTCGGCGAGCATAGCAAATTTGTCAGGTTGGTGACGGCTTTTTGACAGGATTTAGAATCCTTTTTGCACGGCGCGCAACGGGCTCAACCGTTCACTTTCTTTCGAAGTCGGCCGATCCCGTCCCGCGCCCCTCGAGCGTCGTCGCGGTGTCGGTCCCGTCCGTGCCGCACTCCCGATACGGGCCGGACGAACTGCACCGCCAAGTCACGAATCGTGAATCCCATCGTCCGTCGATACCGGCGAACGTCGCGGCCGAAATGCAGATCCTCGGCCGACGTCATCTCGTCCGGATGGCACGAGGCTACGATGCTTCCCCGCTGCGCCACCGCGTCAATGCACGGCCTTGCGATACAGCGCAACGTACCCCGCGAGCATCAGCAGCAACGATCCGCTGACCCGGTTCAGCCACTTCTCCCCCGCGGCCTTCCATACGCGGACCGAATGCACGCCCAGCAGCGCGTAACCGGTCATCCCGATCACGTCGATCGCGACGATCGTCGCCGCGAGAATCGCGTACTGCGGCGCGATCGCATGCGACCGGTCGACGAACTGCGGCAGCAGCGCCGACATGAACAGGTAGTACTTCGGGTTGCTCATCGCGACGAAGAAGCTCTTCAGAAAGGCGCTCCGGCGATCGGGCGTCGCAGGCACGCAAGGCTGCGCAGCCGCGGCCCCGCCGCTCGACATCAGCATCCGGATGCCGACATACGCGAGCCACGCCGCGCCGAGCAGCTTCAGCGTCACGAACGCCGTTTCCGACGCGTCGAGCAGCACGCCGAGGCCGAACCCGACCAGCGCGACGAGCACGACGTCGGCGGTGACGGCGCCGAGCATGCCGACCATCGCGTGACGCAATCCGTAGCGCGAACCGTTGCTCATCGCGAGCAACACCGTCGGGCCCGGCGTCGCGACACCGACGGACAGGATCAGCGCAAAGGCGAGCAAGGCGGAGAGCGACATGGCGTGGCGTTCCTTTTGAAGAGTGCGGTGCGGACGGACGGCATCGTCGTCGTGATCGGGCCACCCGGCCGCAACCGGTGCGCACGGTTTGTTACGACGAATGCGGTCTTCGCATGATCGCATGCTCGCCCCGACGCCCGCTCGGCGGTTGTGCACCGTCGCCGGTGAACCGCACCCAGTTATCTCAAATAGTGGGCTGACCCCTCCGTAAACGACAATGATTCTCGTTTACGTTAGACTCCGCCGCTCGATAAAAATACGTCCGCGACAGCACGGACGCGTCACGCCGCCCGGATTCCGACTTGCCGCCCTGGGATGGATCACCGACCACACCCGATTTGCGTCCCATGTCGACACTTTCGTTACCCGTCCTGCGTCTCACGCCGATTGCCTTCGGCATTGCGCTCGCCTGCACCTTCCCGGCCGCCGCCGGGGCCCAGCAGGCCACTTCCGCCGCCAACGCCGCGCCCGACGCCACCGTGCTGCCGTCGATCAACGTGACCGGCGCGGCCGAGCCGCTGCCCGGCGACCTCGCGCCGACCTACGCCGGCGGCCAGGTCGCGCGCGGCGCGGATTTCGGCGTGCTCGGCCGGCAAAAGGCGAGCGACGTGCCGTTCAGCATGACCACCTATACGTCGAAACTGATCGAGGACCAGCAGGCGCGCACGCTCGCCGACGTGCTCGACAACGATCCGGCCGTGCGCAGCGCATCGGGCTACGGCAACTTCTCGCAGGTGTTCGTCATCCGCGGTTTCGCGCTCGCCGGCGACGACGTGTCGCTGAACGGCCTGTACGGCGTCACGCCGCGGCAGCTCGTCCAGACCGATGCGGTCGAGCGTGTCGACGTGTTCAAGGGCGCGAATGCATTCCTGAACGGTGCATCGCCGAACGGCTCGGCGGTCGGCGGCGGCGTGAACCTGCAACTGAAGCACGCGGACGACAAGCCGCTCACGCGCGTCACCGTCGACGGCGCGACATCCGGCTCGCTCGGCACGCATGTCGACCTCGGCCGCCGCTTCGGCAGCGAAGGCCAGTTCGGCGTGCGCGTGAACCAGTCGATCAGCGGCGGCGACACCGCCGTCGACGACGAGCGCCGCCGCAGCAACGTGACCGCCGTGTCGCTGGACTGGCGCGGCGACACATTGCGTCTGTCCGGCGACTTCCTGTATCAGCGGCAGCGCATCGACAACGGCCGCCCGATCGTGCTGGTCAGCGGCAGCCCGTTGCCCGCCGTGCCGTCCGCGACGCACAACTATGCGCAGCCGTGGAGCTTCAGCGAACTCGAGGACACGGTCGGCATCGTGCGCGCCGAGTACGACTTCCTGCCCGCGTGGACGGCCTACGTATCGGCCGGCGCACGCCATACGAACGAGCACGGCGACTACTACACGCCGACCTACTCGTCGTCCGGCACGACCGGCTCGCGCCTGAGCGTGCCGCACAAGGAAGATGCGCAGTCGGCCGAGGCCGGCGTGCGCGGCCGCTTCACGACCGGCCCCGTGTCGCACTTCGTGACCGCCGGCGCGTCGTTCATCCGCATCGACAGCCAGTCCGCTTACACGATGTCGAACGCGTTCCCGACGACGCTCTACGATCCGGCGCCGGTCGCGTCGCCGCCCACCGCCTACGCGGGCGGCGACATGAACGATCCGGGCACGGTCACGAAGACCTGGCTGCGCAGCCTCGCGGTGTCCGATACGCTCGGCTTCCTCGACGACCGCGTGCTGTTCACGCTCGGCGCGCGGCGCCAGTCGATCTCGGTCGACAACTTCGACTACACGGGCGCGGTCACCAACACCTACAGCAACGCGATCACGACGCCGGTATTCGGTCTCGTCGTGAAGCCGTGGCGCAACGTGTCGATCTTCGCGAACCGCAGCGAAGCGCTCGCGCAGGGCGAGATCGCGCCCAACACCGCGCGCAACGCGGGCCAGGCGCTGTCACCGTACCGGTCGAAGCAATATGAAGCCGGCGTCCGCTACGACACCGACAAGTACGGCGCGTCGCTCGCGCTGTTCCAGATCGAGAAGCCGATGGCGTACACCGATCCGGCGACGAACCTGTTCGGCGCCGACGGCACGCAGCGGCACCGCGGCATCGAGACGGCCGTGTACGGCGAGCCGTGGAAAGGCGTGCGGCTGATCGCCGGCGCCACGTACCTCGACGCGACGCTGCAGAACACGGCCGGCGGCACGAACGACGGCCACCGGCCGATCGGCGTGCCGTCGTTCCTGCTCAACGCGGGCGCCGAATACGACGTGCCGATGCTGCGCGGGCTCACGCTGACCGCGCGCTGGATCCACACCGGGCCGCAGTACCTGGACGTCGCGAATACGATGTCGATCCAGGCGTGGGACCGCTTCGACCTCGGTGCGCGTTACGCGACGGACGTGTTCGGCAAGAAGACGACGTTCCGCGCGACCGTGCGCAACGTCGCGAACAAGTCGTACTGGTCGTCGACGATCGGCGGATACCTGACGCAGGGCGACCCGCGCTCGGTGTGGCTGTCGATGACGACGGATTTCTGACGGGCGCCGAAGGGAGTGGCGGGCTGCCGCCAGAGTTTGCTATACTCTCGGTCTTCCGGAGAGATGGATGAGTGGTTTAAGTCGCACGCCTGGAAAGCGTGTATAGGTTAATCGCCTATCGGGGGTTCGAATCCCCCTCTCTCCGCCAGGATTCAAATGCCCGCGCCCGCGGGCATTTTCGTTTCCGGACGCACGTCGATACGCGCTCCCCCCGCCCCGCTGATCACGGGTGCCGAATGTAATCCACCAGCGCCCGCGTGTATTCATCCGGCCGCTTGTCGCACAGACTCACCGCGATCGCCACCGCAAACCCCGCCGGCACGCCAAACACGCCTGAGCTGATCGGTTCGATCCCGAACCACGGGCGCCCGGCGAACCCGGTCAGTTGCGTGAAGAACGGATAAGTCGACACGATGTAGTACACGCACACCGCCAACCCGGTCACCATCCCGGCAATCGCGCCGCGCGTCGTGGTGCGCTTCCAGAACACCCCCAGCACCAGCACCGGAAAGAAGCTCGACGCCGCCAGCGAAAACGCGGCGCCGACGAGAAACAGGATCTTCCCGGTATTGAGCGACGCGACATACGACGCGAACAGCGCCACCCCCAGCAGCAGCACCTTCGAAATCGTCACGCGCCGCTGGCTCGACGCATCGGGCGCGACCATGCAGTAATAGACGTCGTGCGACAGCGCGTTCGCGATCGTCAGCAGCAGCCCGTCCGCGGTCGACAGCGCCGCGGCCAGCGCACCGGCCGCGATCAGCCCCGACACCACGTACGGCAGCCCCGCGATCTCCGGCGCGGCCAGGACCACCATGTCCGGCTGCATCTGGATTTCCGACCAGTGCACGATGCCGTCCCGGATCACTTCGACGACACTGATCAGGTCGGGTTCGAAGTGATGCCACTGCGTAACCCACGCCGGCAATTCGGCGAACGGCCGCCCGACGAGATTCGCGAGGATCTCGTACTTGATCAGCACCGCGAGCACCGGCACGCTCAGGTAGAACAGCGCGATGAAGAACAGCGTCCAGCCGACCGAGCGCCGTGCCGACGCGACCGACGTGGTCGTGTTGTAGCGCGTCAGGATGTGCGGCAGGCTCGCGGTGCCGAGCGACAGGCACAGCAGCAGCGCGAGGAAGTTCCGCTCGCGCGGCTTGCGTTCATCCTCGTTCGCGGCCGGAAACGGCTCGTGCATCGGCACGGGCGGCTCGGCCCGCGCGAGCAGGTCGTCACGCACCTGCGTCCACGCCACGCGCGCCGCCGCGGGATCGCGCGGGAAATCGGCCAACTCGCGCTCGCGCAGGCTGATCTCGCGCAGCGGCCCGTTGTGGCGCCGCAGGTCCGCGAGCTGGTCGACGAGATGCCGGCGCGCATCCGCGTACGACGCCGGCAACCGGTCGAGCCGCGTCTGGATATCCGCGGCCTGCCGGCGGTATGCATCACGCACCTGCTGCTCGTCGCGCGCGTCGCGCACCTGCGCCTCGCGCGCCGCGACGCGCTCCATCAGCGTGCCGTAATTGAACTGCGGCACGGGGCCGAGCCCGTTCTTCATCGCGATCAGCGAGACCGGAATCAGGATCGCGCTGATCAGGATGATGTACTGCGCGACCTGGGTCCACGTGACCGCGCGCATTCCGCCGAGAAACGAGCACACGAGAATGCCCGCGAGCCCGCAGAAGATCCCGATCGCGAAATCGACGCCGATGAAACGCGTCGCGATCAGGCCGATCCCCTGGATCTGCGCGACGAGGTACACGAACGAACACAGGATCGCCGCGCCGGCCGCGAGCGCGCGCACGGCCGTGCTCGAAAAACGCGTGCCGAGAAAATCCGGAATCGTGTAGCGCGCGAGCTTGCGCACATACGGCGCGAGCAGGAACGCGACGAGGCAGAATCCGCCCGTCCAGCCCATCACGTACGCGAGCGCGTCGTAACCGGTGGCGTAGAGCGAGCCGGCCAGGCCGATGAAGGACGCGGCCGACAGCCAGTCGGCCGCCGTCGCCATCCCGTTGAACGCGGACGGCACGCGCCGCCCGGCCACGTAGTACTCGACGAGATCGGACGTGCGCGACAACAACCCGATCACCGCGTACACGGCGATCGGCACGAACAGGAACACGTAACCGATCCAGACGCCCGAGCCGGTCGCGCGCTCGATCCGCCACATCAGCAGCACGAAGCCGAGAAACCCGAGCGTATAAAGCGCGTATGCGCGTATCAGTCGACGCGTCAACATGAATCAGCGCCCGCCGTTCGGATGGCCGGCGCGTGCCGCATGCTCGTCGTACGCGCGGCGCAGCGTGCGGTCCGCGCGCTGCATCAGCCCGATGTAGACGACGATCAGCACGAGGTAGACGAGAATCGCGCCCTGCGCGCCGACATAGAACGGCAGGCTGAAGCCGGCGAAGCGAATCCCGGCGAGCGCGGGCCCGAAGAACGGCACGATGAACGACACCGCGAAGCCGATCACCATCAGCACCGCGATCAGCGCGACGTTGAAGCGCCAGTAGCGCGCATGCGCACGCGCGAGCGGCTCGGGAACGGGGGGTGGCGCGGCGGGCGCCGAACGGGTCGGAACGGTCATGCCGTTATGTAGCAAAAAGCCCCTGCGCGGGCAATCGGGATTGCCGCGCAGGGGCTCGCGCGTGACGCGCAACCGGCAGGCGCTCAGCGCACTTCGGTGAGCTGCTCGAGGATGGCCGGGTTCTCGAGCGTGGACGTGTCCTGCGTGATCGCCTCGCCCTTCGCGAGCGAGCGCAGCAGGCGCCGCATGATCTTGCCCGAGCGCGTTTTCGGCAGGTTGTCGCCGAAACGGATGTCCTTCGGCTTCGCGATCGGTCCGATCTGCTTGCCGACCCAGTCGCGCAGCGTCTTCGCGAGCGCCGCCGCTTCGTCGCCTTCCGGGCGCGAACGCTTCAGCACCACGAACGCCACGACCG